>NZ_JAVRBM010000118.1:0-21270 GCF_034531255.1 Nostoc sp. ChiQUE01b
AGTTCATAGTCCGTGAGAATTTCTTTTAATACTTCATAGTCTGAAGAGTTTTTTTACTTGTTCAGCTTGCGGCTCAAATTCTGATTAAATAGTAGCTTCAAGCGTCACCTACCGTTCGCGTTCGGGCATCCTACGGCAGGCGTTGGCAAAGCCATCGCTTTTGTGTTTAATAAAAGCAAATTTGCTAAGTTCCTATATTACTGGAGTTTAGACTAGTTCGTGGTGCGAAACTCAGAAAGCTCATTCTATAAAGCCTAAAAACCTTGGTTTTAGTTCCTAGAAACATCTTAAATCCGTATCCTCATTTTTTGAAAATTTAGTTTTGCACCGGAAACTAGACTAGAGAAGAGCGATCGTTATGGGTGGCTAGGCAGTAGCAGTGCAAAAAAAAAAGGGATGCCAGTAAGAAAAAGCACCCCAGCAACGGAAGATGAGGTCTTTGGTAGATAGATTATTCAAGGTTTCAAGCAGGAGAATTGCGAATCTATTTTAGGACTTACGCACTGAAAACGTAAAACTAGGGTTTGATATTGCAAAGCGATCGCAGCACTCGCAATGACATAATTTTGTTACAGTGCGTAAGTTCTATATCTATCTTTTAGGCTTACACACCGAAATCATCTTTTGAGACTGGGTGTAGGGTTTTGAGTCTTTAAGCCTCAGAAGCTTTGGTGCAGACATCAAAAGTTCTTACCAATTTGAGATTTGAGATTTGAGATTATTTCTGTTCATACCCCACCGCACTTTTACTGCGCCAATGTGGTGGAACCAATCCAAAATCCAAAATTTAAAATCCAAAATCGTTTGACTCCTTTTATAGCAATTTGAAGCCGAAGTTGTTGAGAGTCTCACGCAAGTACTTGCACCCTTTTAAGTAGTCTAAAGTGGCGATCTGCTCGGCTGAGTGTTGCGACCAATCACCAGCGGCATTCATTTTTTGTTCAGTGTAGAACTCTTTCATGATATCGTTAGCCAGCTTGCATAATTCTGCTTTGCGTTCTCGATCTTCAATCGCTACCACACTCCAGGTTTGCATATTAGCTGAACTAGGAGCAGATTGAGCAGCTGCAACTAGCCATTCTAGAGTTCCTGGTGGTAAAGGATCGGATAGATAAGACCGAACTGAACGGTGAGCTAGTAGTGTTTCTAGAGAGTCGTTCCAGTCAATTTCATAATTGAATGGAATCTCACCGTAGCGCGATCGCAGTAGTTCTGTAGGATTAGTCATAGTCCTTTTTTACGATTTCAAAGGAATTACCAACGACGAAAAGGAAGAACTAGAAAACAGGAGGCTGATTTTCTGACAAAAGTAGAGAGAAAATCCTTGATTGCTACGCAGCTAGCTGGGTTTCTCTAAAATCTGCAAGGCGATCGCTCCGAAAAAAAGCAACTCGTAAAGCTAGCCGACACTCAGATGCAGGACAAGTAAGCGGGGTTATAGTATGCCAAGAATTGTCAGAACGCGCGATCGCAACTGAGGAATCGCTCAGAGGTAGAATATCTTCAAAGGCAGATTCCGGGTGAGAGTCTTTAAGAATTCGCAAACAGCCTCCCCAGTCTACAGACCATTGTTGATTGAAAAATAGCAGATGGGTTAAAACTTTGTTCGGCTCGTCTGTATGAGGGTGATGCAAATGTCTTGAGTTATAACCGACGAAATCCAATATCCATTACACAGTCTTTTAGTTCCAACCCAGACATTTCGGCTATTGCTGCGCGGTAAGAATCTGTCCACAGTTCTTCTATCAACTGTCGCCAGACTTTGCTGAGGTGTCTTAAGTCATAAGTAAGTCTGCCTTGTGCCATCCGTTCTCGCCAGCGATTATCGCTAGATTTGAGCATCAAGGAAATATCCTCGCTAGTGGCAAGCATTAAAGAAATTGTCGAGGGACAAGATTCATAAGCTATTATGCCTCCACACTTGCTTTCTTTCATCGTGAAAAAAGCATAAGGCAAACAAACACATTCCCCGCGCTATGCAAGAAGTTGCTCAGATTTTGAGAGCAAATACCTATGTTGCGTAGGCGTAGCCCGTCGTAGACATTGCGATCGCTTCTCTATGAGAGGCTGCGCCAACGATCCCGATCTGCATAGCTTGCTTAAAAGGAGGTAAAAGCGGTACTAGAGTCGATACTACTGGGAGGTCACGAGTATCACATTATTAAGCCTGTGAATTGTAGCGATCGCTACTGCATCCAATTATTTTGGTAAAAATTGTAGAGTCCTCCAAAAAATAATCTTGAATACCCTCTCTGAAACAGTTTTGATCTTTAACCGCACAACTACACCCTGCCCCATAACTTGGACAGTTTTCCAATTTATGATGAATCTCAGTTAAAAACAGTTTATTAGCTTGATAGTTACTTACTTATAAGGCAAATAACCACAGCAATTTTCCATACAATATTAAGCTTCACTATTTCAAAAAGAAATAAAAATTAATTTGATTAGCGTTTAGTTACCATATTATTTGGTAATTTACTCCATAAGTTGGTATTATCTTCAGTACATACATAAATACATCCATTTTGAAAACGCAAATTTCAGAAGAAGTTTGCGGATAACTTTGTCTTGTGATTCATTAGTTTTTAATAACTCATATTGAAAACTAGCAATTTTGTATTGTCTGGTAAGGAGTTGAACGATTTGAAGTATTTTTCTCTAACAAAGTTTCTTCTCAACTTGCTCAGTTTTGGCGATAACGATACTAATTTTTGGTGAGCGAAAAGCTTTGAGTAAAACTATCTAACTTTTTCAATATTCAATAGTAAACGGAGAAAGATTTTATGCGCTTTACCCGCAAGATACCCATTGCGTCTTTAATACTATCAATACTGGTTTTATGGCAACCTACTTTAGCTGACTCAAGGAGTAATCTTTCCTGGAATCGAGAAGAAAAAATATCATCTCTCTGGAATCAAAATAACTGTCCTGGAGGTTCTTCGCAAAGTTTTCGCTTGGGTGGAGAACTCAATAATCCAACTACTTATAACTTGCAAAAGCTGAGAAATTTGCGAGATGCTTTAAAAACCCAAAAGCCAGCATTAGTTACTGAAATTACTGTGAGCTTTCAAACCGGCTCAGGCCCACGAACAGAAACATACTATGGAGTCCCCCTATGGGAATTGATTAATAATCCAAAAGCCGGAGGTGGTCTAAAACCTGGAAATTCTGGGGTAAATAGTAAAAATTCTTTTCTGAGGCAATATGTTCTAGTTGACGCCACAGATTGCTATGGTGCAGTTGTAGCTATTGGTGAAATTCAACCTAACTTTGAAGGGAAAACGGTGTTAGTTGCATTTGCAAAAAAAGGTAGTGATGGTAAAATCGTCCCTTTAACAGATGAAGGATTTGCTCGTTTAGTAGTTCCAGGTGACAAAGCTGGAGGTCGTTACGTTAGTAATGTGACAAATATCCTCATATTATCTGCTCCTGCTTCTCCTTTGAAACCAAAATATTTCTGAAAACCCGTCTGATTAAAGATGCCTAGAAGGGAGAGTTCATTTTCTAATACCAGTTTGATATTTAAGTTCTTCTGTAAGGCAGAAGATAGCATCCCACTAATTGAAGATAATCTAATAATCTGATAGTTGTTAGTATTACTCAGTTAAGAATTATCTTAGAACTAGGGAGTATCAAAATATGGAAGTTAGTGCTCGTAATTCCTTAAAAGGAACTATTAAGGAAATTCACCCAGGAGCAGTCAACTCTGAGGTCATATTAGAAATTGTGCCTGGGGTGGAAGTAACTGCAATTATTACCAAAGAGTCGGTAGAGCATCTCCAACTTCAAGAGGGAAAACAAGCGATCGCTGTGATTAAAGCGTCAGATGTCATAATTGCTACAGAATAGCTTGAAATGAGTAGATAAGTCGTGGCGATCCGCTTATAGAGCGATCGCTATTTGGTAGAAGTGGAATTGGCGATCGCCGCCTTTCAAATCAAGGTGCAAAGCCGTTAATCTCCGACATACATCAAGCACAGCTATGGCAAGCTTTACAAGAAAACGCGCCAGATGGAGGACTCTGGAATGGGCGACTTGATGATTTGGAGGAAATTTTATTTCATCGCTGTCAATCTTTGCTTCAACAACAAGATTTGATTCAAGGGTTAACTGGTTTTCACTGGTGGATTAAAATCGGGGTTTAATCGTAAGTGATTTACCGAACATGATATGAAATAAGCCCCACAGCAAAGCGTGGGGCCTTTGAAGTATTATTACTTTCTGGGAGGATATACAGCAATGGCTGATGCAGGAATCAGTACGCATCTATAACTGCTGCCTTTAGGTTGGGATTTATCCTTTTTTATGGTGCGCGATACGACTTGGCGATTCTCAAAGAATACTTGGAACAATCACCAGTACAGCAGTTTATCGCTATCTTGGGACATTGAAAGCGTGCGATCGCAATCCTATGTAGACATTTGGTAGTGTGGCTAATAAACTAAATAGCTTTGGTTTAGCTTATCTACAACATATTATTGATAGGACAGTTGTACCAACAACTTACCTATGCGATCGCGTTACAGAGAGCTGTTTGATAACCCCCCTTAGTAGAATCCCAACAATTATTCTAGTCTACGGCAATCATTACATCTGATGATTTAATTATGGCGTGGACTTCTTTACCTTCAGTAAGTTTGAGATTTTCTGCTGATGATTTGGTAATAATTGCAGTCACCTCTACCCCTGATGCTACTTGTATTGTTACTTCAGTATTTACAGAGCCAACGACGACGTTTTTTACAGTTCCTTTGAGAGCATTACGAGCGCTAACTTGCATTTTATCACTCCTACTGTCTTTTTGTTTACACATAGATAATAACAAATAATTAAATTAATCTGTAGCGCTACTGACAGAAAATATATAATTTTTTCCTACCCATTAATATATAAAATATAGACAAATAATTTGGTATTTATATCTTTTTAAACCAAGTTGTTTGGTAATAAAAGTACTATAAAGTAGTTGTAGTTAATCCAACCATTTTTCAGACTGTCATCTGACACACGTAAAAGAAGTTCTTGGTGCTACTTCATTTTGTAACATTAATTTTTGGGAAATTTTTTATACAACAAAAAAGGCAAACAGATAAATGAAAGACCGCAGACATCACAACAACAAAGGTAAGCAGCAAATTCGTTCCCACAAAACCTTAAAACAAGTGCAGCGTATAGCTCAACGCTTAGGAATTCCTTTTAGTTTTTTAAAATTGGCTAAAAAGCGTGACAAAGGTTGATATCAATTTGTTTATTAATCTTGGTACTAAAAAGTAAATTATGTATTATAAGTTATTAAATATTTCGGTTTTATTACTAATACATTTGGTAAAAACAATTTAGTCAGTATCGGCAGCAGTTGTTGGTAACAGTCAGGTCGTTTTCTGGTAGCCTTCCGGTTTCCACGCCGGTTAAGACGTACTGCCACAGGCTGATCTGGCATAGGGATGAACCACTAGCTTTCTCAACCAAACCATCCCCAGAGGGGCGGTAAAAATCCTGACTTAGTAGAGATGTACTCTTGGTGTGCACCACTTCTGGGAATTGCCAAGCTAGAAGCTGTCTAGCATAATTCACAATTGGCGATTGCACCCGGTTAAGGTGTTCGAGTTGCTGACACAGATCCCGGAGTTCATCGATGATTTGGGGGCGGTGCATGAGGAAATACCTCGTAGAAATGGTAAAAACCTCTTTTTGAGAGCCAGTTGCTTCTCCCTTCTCTACGAGACGCTCCGCGAAGGCGCTAGCCTCTCCCTTTGGGAGAAGGGGAGACGCGCAAGGGACAAGTCGGGCATTGCCCGCCCAACGCACTGGTTCCTTTTGACTTCCGCCTTGCGGTACTAGGCTCTGGGTGCAGGGGGTCAGCAAAAATTCATTTCTTTAGTTTATCTAAAGTCGCATCTAACTTATCAAATTACCTTTCTAAGATAGAAGCAGCAACTATAAGTTGCTATAGATGACTAAAACCCAATTAACAGCTAGTGGCTGCGGAGAACATAAAAATGGCTAAAGCGCCAGAATCTTTAGACTTATCTACCTACGATGCTACAGACAGAGCTTTAGATCGTGACTGTACAACCTTATCCCGTCACGTCCTCCAACAACTTCAGAGTTTTTCGCCAGATGCACAAGATTTAAGTGCGCTAATGAATCGCATTGCCCTGGCCGGGAAACTGGTTGCTCGTCGCATGAGTCGCGCCGGTTTAATGGAAGGCGTTCTGGGATTTACTGGAGAAGTGAATGTCCAAGGCGAATCGGTCAAAAAGATGGATGTTTATGCCAATGATGTATTTATCTCAGTGTTTAAGCAAAGCGGCTTAGTCTGTCGCCTCGCGTCTGAGGAAATGGAAAATCCCTACTACATTCCTGAAAATTGCCCGATTGGCCGCTATACCCTGCTGTATGACCCAATTGATGGCTCATCCAACACTGATAATAATCTCAGCTTAGGTTCCATTTTCGCCATTCGCCAGCAAGAAGGAACTGATAGCGATGGTAAAGCAACTGACCTGCTCACTAATGGACGTAAGCAACTCGCTGCCGGATACATCCTGTATGGGCCCTGCACAATGCTGGTTTATACTATAGGTAAGGGGGTTCATTCCTTTGTCCTTGATCCCAGCTTAGGAGAGTTTATTCTCACAGAAGAAAATATTCGCATTCCTAACCACGGTTCTGTTTACAGTGTGAACGAAGGAAACTTCTGGCAGTGGGAAGAATCGATTCGAGAATACATTCGTTACGTTCATCGCACAGAAGGCTACAGCGCTCGTTATAGCGGCGCAATGGTAAGCGACATCCATAGAATTTTAGTTCAAGGCGGCGTGTTTCTCTACCCAGGCACAATTCAAAACCCAGAAGGAAAATTGCGCTTGCTTTATGAAACTGCTCCTCTCGCCTTTTTGATTGAGCAAGCAGGTGGCCGTGCTACTACAGGACTGGTAAATATCTTAGATGTAGTGCCAAAAAAACTGCATCAGCGCACGCCTTTAATTATTGGTAGCAAAGAGGATGTCGCAAAGGTGGAGTCTTTTATTCAAAACGGACACTAGAAGACAATTCGTAATTCGTAATTACTGTTACGTAAGGGTTTTAGAGGTTTTATAAGAGTGACTTAATTTTCTCTGTGCTGTACTCTCATCTGGCATTAATTAAAAGTTAATCATGGTGATTTAGGATTGGGAATGCAAAATAGCACATCTTGAAGATGTATTAAAGATTATCTCAGCTGGCCGATGCAATCAGTGATTGGCAAAGCCACAATTCAAAAGTAAGCATCAAATTTTGATGGGTTTTGCCAACTTACTTAGAAATATCACTATACAGGAGTGAAACAAATTAGAGCTATGTCTACTAATCATCTACTAGAAATTAACCAATACGGTCAAAGTATCTGGATGGATAATTTGAGCCGTGACATTATTCAATCAGGGGAACTCAAAGAACTGGTTGCAAATCAAGGAATTTCTGGGATTACCTCTAACCCAGCGATCTTTGAAAAAGCGATCGCTGGTAACGTTATTTATGATGCCGATATCGAAGCCGGAGTTCGAGCTAACTTACCCATAGACAAAATTTACGAATCCCTGGTTTTTGCAGATATCCGTAATGCCTGTGATATTTTACGCCCTGTTTATGAAGCCTCGAATAGACTAGATGGTTATGTGAGTATTGAAGTACCGCCAAGCATTGCCCATGATACTGAAGCAACCATAACCGAAGCCCGACGCTATTTCCAAGAAATTGGTCGGGAAAATCTGATGATTAAAATTCCTGGTACAGAACCTGGTTTACCAGCAGTGGAACAGGTAATAGCCGAAGGGATGAATGTTAATATTACGCTGCTGTTTTCTGTAGAAAGCTACATCAACACAGCAATGGCTTATATTCGAGGCTTAGAAAAACGGGTGGCTGAAGGTAAGGACATCAGTAAAATTGCTTCAGTCGCTAGCTTCTTCCTCAGCCGGATCGATAGCAACATTGATGGCAAGATTGATGCTAAGTTGAAAAAAGGCGTTGATGATATTGCCGTGGAAGCAAAGCTAAGAGCTGTTAAAGGAAAAGTAGCGATCGCTAACGCTAAGATTGCGTATCAAGAATACAAGAAAATCATTAGAAGCGAGCGTTGGCAAGATTTGGCAGCAAAAGGGGCGACAGTACAACGGCTACTTTGGGCTAGCACCAGCACCAAAGACCCCAACTACAAAGACGTAATGTATATCGAAGAGTTGATTGGCCGTGATACCGTCAACACCGTACCACCAGCGACGATTAAAGCTTGTGCCGATCATTGTAACGTAGGCGATCGCTTAGAAACAGATTTAGATAATGCTTACACGCTGATCGAAAACCTCAAAGATCCCGACATCAACATCGATATCGATAACGTAATGGATGAACTGTTAGTCGATGGTATTGACAAGTTTATCCAGCCCTTCCAGTCCTTGATGAACTCTTTAGAAGACAAGATCAAGGTATTGTCACCAGTGTAGGGACTGGGTATTGGGGACAAGGGGACAAGGGGACAAGGCGACAAGGGGGACAGGGGGGCAGGGAGATGAGGGAGATAGGGGGACAAGGGGACAAGGGGCTAAACAAAACTCTTAACTCTTAACTTTTAACTCTTAACTCCTAACTCAGCACTCAGCACTCAGCACTCCTAATGCCCCATGCCCCATGCCCCATGCCCAATACCCAGTCCCCAATCTCAAAACCCAAAATCCAAAATCCAAAATTGTTATGGTTAGTCTGCTAGAAAATCCCTTGCGCGTTGGTCTGCAACAACAAGGGATGCCCGAACCCCAGATTATAGTCATTTTTGGCGCTTCTGGCGATCTCACCTGGCGCAAACTAGTGCCAGCACTTTACAAATTGCGGCGAGAACGGCGTATTCCACCAGAAACAACCATTGTCGGTGTGGCACGTCGAGAATGGAGCCATGAGTACTTCCGTGAACAAATGCAAAAGGGCATGGAAGAAGCACATCCTGATGTCGATTTAGGAGAACTCTGGCAAGATTTCTCTCAAGGTCTGTTCTACAGTCCTGGGGATATAGACAACCCCGAAGGCTACCAGAAACTGAAAAACTTATTGACTGAATTAGACGAAAAACGGGGCACGCGAGGAAATCGCATGTTCTACCTCTCGGTTGCCCCCTCATTCTTTCCGGAAGCGATTAAGCAGTTAGGAAGCGCCGGGATGCTAGAAGATCCCTACAAACATCGTCTAGTAATTGAAAAACCCTTTGGTCGAGACCTGGCTTCTGCCCAGAGTCTTAACCAGGTGGTACAGAAATTTTGTAAAGAAAACCAAGTATACCGCATTGACCACTACTTGGGTAAAGAAACAGTCCAGAACTTGCTGGTGTTTCGCTTTGCCAATGCAATTTTTGAGCCGTTGTGGAATCGTCAATTTGTTGACCACGTGCAAATTACCGTAGCAGAAACCGTGGGAGTGGAAGACCGGGCTGGTTACTATGAAAGCGCCGGCGCACTACGGGATATGTTGCAAAATCACCTCATGCAACTTTACTGCCTAACGGCAATGGAAGCACCCAACGCAATGGATGCCGACAGCATCCGCACAGAAAAAGTGAAGGCACTCCAAGCTACTCGTTTAGCTGATGTTCACAATCTGTCGCGGTCAGCAGTACGCGGTCAGTATAGTGCTGGTTGGATGAAGGGTCAAGCAGTACCAGGGTATCGAACAGAACCAGGCGTTGCTCCCAACTCCACCACACCGACCTATGTCGCCATGAAGTTTTTGGTAGATAACTGGCGCTGGAAAGGCGTTCCTTTCTACTTGCGTACCGGGAAGCGGATGCCGAAAAAAGTTAGTGAGATTTCCATTCACTTCCGCGAAGTTCCGTCTCGGATGTTCCAATCTGCTGCCCAACAGACAAACGCCAATATTTTGACGATGCGGATTCAGCCGAATGAAGGTATTTCCCTGCGTTTTGATGTGAAAATGCCGGGGGCAGAATTCCGTACTCGTTCCGTTGACATGGACTTTAGTTATGGTTCCTTTGGCATCCAAGCAACATCTGATGCTTACGATCGCTTATTCCTTGATTGTATGATGGGCGATCAAACATTGTTCACCCGCGCGGATGAAGTAGAAGCTGCTTGGCAGGTAGTAACACCAGCCCTTTCCGTTTGGGATGCACCCGCCGACGCAAATACTATTCCCCAGTATGAAGCTGGAACCTGGGAACCAACAGAAGCAGAATTCTTAATTAACCAGGATGGTCGTCGCTGGCGCAGACTGTAAATATTAGTCATTAGTCATTAGTCATTGGTCAGTAGAGACGCGATTAATCGCGTCTGTACAATGGTTATTAGTGAATGACAGATGACAAATGACAAAATCCAAAATCCAAAATCCAAAATCCAAAATTTCCTATGGCTCCCCAAGCTTCTACAATTTTTTCACTTCAGACGCCAAAAGATATTTCGCTTAACGAAATAGATACGGAACTGAATCAAATTTGGCAAAGTTACGGTATTACTGGCGAGGACGGTGGACTTCCTGCTGCTACTCGGGCCACTACATTTACCTTAGTGGTTTATGAACCGGAAGAAACTCAGTATCTTTTGGCTACATTGGGATTTTACAACGGCCCGCTTGACGGGATTTTAGGGCCTCAGATGGTAGCTGCCTTGCGGCAAGTGCAGACAAAATATGCCCTGCCAGATACTGGAACAGCAACACCTGAAACTCTGGCTATCTTGAGAGAAGAATTCATCAAACGTCAAGGAAACGGGGCTACGGGAGACAATGGTTCTATTGAACTTCCCAGCTTAAGCTTAAATGCCCCAAGCCCTAGAATTGCCGACGAAATTGCCCTCCGCAACCCCTGCCGCATCATCGCGCTATTTCCCATTACTGGCGAAGATAAAGGGGTCAAAGCTCAAGTTTCTGCCTATTGCCCGATCCAAAAGCAATCGTCAAGTACACTAATTTGCTGCGAATACATCACTCTCAGTGGTACTGCTGCTGCCCTGGAACGCATCGGTGGTATGCTTCCAGCATTGTTGATTGGTGGCTTACCAAAGTTTCTCTGGTGGAAAGCAACACCAGACCCCAATAACAGTCTATTCAAGCGGTTGGCAGCCGTCTGCAATAATGTGATTGTGGATTCTTGCCGCTTTAACGAGCCAGAAAGTGACTTACTCCGCCTCCAAGAATTAGTGGAAAGTGGGGTTCCCCTGGCTGACCTCAACTGGCGTCGCCTCTCAGCATGGCAAGAATTGACAGCTGAAGCTTACGACTCACCTCATCGTCGGGCTGCCCTTCGGGAAGTTGACCGAGTAACTATTGATTACGAAAAAGGCAACCCCGCACAAGCACTGCTGTTTTTGGGTTGGTTGGCAAGTCGTCTAGGATGGCAGCCAGTTTCGTATCAAAAGGAAACCGGAGATTATGACATCACTCGCATTAACTTTATTGCCCAAGACCAACGGCAAGTAGAAACTGAATTAGCGGGCGTTCCCCTTGCTGATGTGGGTGAGATTGCTGGCGACTTAATTGCTTTACGCCTCAGTTCGACCAATCCGCAGGCAGACTGTGGTACAGTGATTTGCTCGGAAACTGGTGGTTGTATGCGGATGGAAACCCACGGCGGTGCTCAATCTGCTGGTCTGTTTCAACAGGTGACTTCACTTTCAGAACAAAAGGCAGAAGCATTGCTGAGTCAGCAGGTACAACGCTGGGGTCGTGAGTCACTTTTTGAAGAAAGTCTGGGAGTGACAGCGAATATTTTCAAATTGGAAACAAATAGTTAGTTTCGCTTGGAAACCATAAAATTTACCAAAATTGCGAAAACCAACTACAAGCCCTTCAGATTTTTGGATATTTCAATAATCTGAAGGGTTTTTCTATTTAAGTTAAGTCAGTAGTTTGAATAAGTAATATAGGACTCAATACGGTTCAGTTAAGGAAATTTATCCGTTGAGGCAGGCAGGGGGAGCAGGGGATGCAGGGGAAGCAGGGGGAGAAAAAAAAGCTTATCTGAACCGTATTGCATAAGTTCTGGAACTGCTCCCATAAGTTCTGGAACTGCTCCCATAAGTTCTGGAACCGCTCCCATAAGTCCTGGAGCTGCTCCCATAAGTTCTGGAGCTGCTCCCATAAGTTCTGGAGCTGCTCCCATAAGTTCTGGAGCAGCTCCCATAAGTTCTGGAACCGCTCCCATAAGTCCTGGAACCGCTCCCATAAGTTCTGGAACCGCTTCGATAATTTGTGAAGCTGCTCCCGTCACGAGGTAGACCGCTACAGTTGCAATATTTCTCTCGTTCTCTCGTTTATCTCGTTCCCAGTCGGAGACTGGGAATGGCTGATTATATCAAGTTCGGGTGATTACTTATTAAACCCCAACAACCCCACCCCTTAATCCCCTCCCCGCAGGCGGGGAGGGGAGACAAAGCGTAGCTTTGGCGGGGTGGGGTGCAATGACACAAGGAATGATAACTAATTATCCGAACTTGATATTAGGGGCTGCTGCCTCCAGTCAGACGTTGAGTCAGAGACTCAATGAATGCATTCCCATACGGAGTATGGGAACGAGGAAAGGCTTATTGAGCTAGGTTTTTAGAACTTGTGTGTACACTGTAGCCTTGATAAGGAAAGATTAAGGGGGGGTCAGAAGGACTTGTGTGTACACCGTAGCCTAAGCTTGGGAGAAAGATTTAGGGTGAAAGCTCATTGATTCATGCAAGAAGTCTATTGAAAGGATACCTCGTATTTACCTCCACGCTCTAGGGCGAGTTGGTAAGCAGGTCTTCCATGAATGCGCTCGACAAATTCTTTGAGCTTTGGCCAGTTCTTGACCTCTTCGGGGCGGGTAGCGACTACTTCCAGGGGAAAGCTCATTTGGATATCAGCGGCGGTAAATTCATTGCCCGTAAACCACGTATTTTTACGGAGTTCGTCTTCTATGTAGTCAAAGTTAAGTTTGATCTGGGGTGCGACGAATCCGCTAACCACGCTGCTGTCACCTGCCCCGAAATTGTTCAATACCAGCCGCATCACCAGCAGTGGCATTGCAGAGCCTTCGGCGTAATGTAGCCAATACTTATAGCGCAGATACTCTGGCGTACCGGATGCTGGGACTAGCCGACCATTACCATAGCGATCGACTAGGTATTCGATAATTGCACCCGACTCAGCGATCGTCAAGTCTGCATCTGTGATTACTGGTGATTTGCCGAGGGGATGAACTTGGCGCAGCGACTCCGGTGCCATCATCGTCTTTGGATCGCGTTCATAGAATTTGATCTCGTATTCGATACCTAATTCCTCAAGCAGCCACAACACACGCTGCGATCGCGAGTTGTTAAGATGATGCACAATTATCATAAAACGTTCCTCTTCTGGTAGCTGATTGCTATCTGACTCTTGGCTAATTTCCAACTATACTATTAGACTTTTTCAGCCTAACTCTCCTAATTGGCTGGTTTTCTTGTTTCTAATTGGTATAAGTTTGAGTTAGTCGGTTGGAGAAACTGGTGCATCTGCTTTTGCAAAAAGTGACGATAGACACACAGCCAAGAATCGAAATAGTTGCTGCATAAAAACCTAATTTATTTCATTTATGGCTTTAGTCATTGCTGGGGAACGTAGTGGGGTGGGTAAGACAACAGTCACGCTCACCCTTTTAGCATCTTTACGCCGTCGCGATCGCCTGGTGCAATCTTTTAAGGTAGGGCCAGACTACATCGATCCGATGTTTCATCAATATGTAACTGGTCGTGCTTGTCGCAATTTAGACCCCGTGTTGACTTCTGAAGCCTACATTCAGCAATGTTTTGCTCGTTATAGTCAACTGAGTGAATATGCCCTCGTGGAAGGGGTGATGGGGTTGTTTGATGGAGTTTCGTCATTAGTCATTAGTCATTTGTCATTTGCAAAGGACAAAGGACAAAGGATAAATGACAAAGGACAAATTACTGACTTTGCGAGTACGGCACACATCTCACGGCTGTTAGATTTGCCTGTGGTGTTGGTGATAGATTGCAGTCGTTTATCTGGTTCTGTAGCTGCGATCGCTCACGGCTATCGATCTTTTGATCCCCGAATTAAAATAGCTGGGGTAGTATTAAATCGTGTTGGGAGCGATCGCCATCTCTCTCTGCTCAAAGATTCCCTAGAACCTTTACAATTACCCATTCTTGGTGTACTGCGCCGTCAAGATAACATCACAATTCCCGATCGCCATTTGGGTTTAGTACCCACAGCCGAACTTCCCGAACTCAACGCTTTAATCGATCGCCTCGCCGATTTAGGAGATACTTGCTTCGACTGGCAACGCTTATTACCTTTGTTAAAATCAGAACCCCTTTCTTTTTCTACTTCATCCTCCTTATCTTCCTCATTTCCAGTTAGGATTGCAGTAGCCCGCGATCGCGCATTTAATTTTTACTACCAAGACAATCTCGATTTGCTGCAACAGCTTGGTGCAGAATTGGTTTTCTGGAGTCCCTTAGAAGATGCTGACATACCAAAAGATATCCAGGGAATGTATTTTGGCGGTGGTTTCCCAGAAGTTTTTGCCCAGCAACTCTCAGAAAATTCTAGCGTTTGTGATGCAGTGAAAACGGCAATACTTAAAGGAATGCCTACAGTTGCTGAATGCGGAGGATTGATGTACTTGTGTGAGCAAATTATCGATTTTGAAGGTAAATCTTGGTCAATGGCGGGAGTACTACCAACATCTGCCGTGATGGGTGGACGTTTAACTTTAGGCTATCGTCGTGCAGTCGCTTTGCAAGATAATTTGTTAGTTAAGGCAAATACAACTGTTTACGGACATGAGTTTCATCGTTCCCATTTAACCTTAACTCCCACTCAGCCCCTATTTGAAACTTCTCGCTACGATTGTGAAGAAAATATGGGATGCGAAGGATGGGGTTTACCTGCAAATATTTATGCTTCTTATGTTCATCTACATTGGGGAGAAAGTAGAGAAATTCCCCAGCAGTTTCTTAAAGAATGTCTAAAAGTAGCATCTTTAGGAACGTGTATTTAAGCCAATACGGTTGCTGCATCGTTGTAGCGTTTATCTGCGGTAACAGGCATTGTAGCAATGATAAGATATCGAGCATGTACATTACCCTCAATCGGGTATAATCCGCACCAATAGGATATGCTCATGTTGCGGCTTGCCTAATTGTCTACACTCATTTCTAGGACTGGCTTTGTGCGTAATTATGAAGGATTTCCCAAGTAAATAGGGTGCAAAACAGTTTCTTCAACAGAATCACCACATTTCTCGACTCGATAAGCTTTAGCGTCAGCGCGAGAACTGACAATTTTCTCCAAACGATGATTCACAAAATGCAAGCCTACACCATCATCTGCTGCATATCCATCACTCAAGACACCTTCTTGAACAAATCGATGATAAGCAGGTCTTCGATGCGGGTCATTGTAGTGAGGAGAATGGCTACCTTTAAGAAATCCAAAACATTTTAATGAGGACATCTGACCCGGCAGATAATCACTTACACCTTCTTCAAACCAACACAGTGATCCTGCGCTCACACCACAAACAAGCGTACCCTTCTCCCAGGCTTGTTTGATAATTTGGTCAAGTTCATAGGCTTGCCACAGGACAATCAAGTTCTTCGTGTTTCCTCCACCGACATAAATGATGTCCTGCTCCAACACAAAAGACCGCAGATCAGTTGTGGGTGGGTTAAATAAAGACAGATGGCATGGAGTGCAGGAAAACTTCATGAAGGCAGCATAGAACCGGACAATGTAAGAATCGCGATCTCCTCCGGCAGTTGGAACAAAGCATACTCGTGGTTTTTCTTTTTTAACTAATTCCAAAATGTATTGGTCTAACAGTAGATTTTCCGGTTCCATTGAGAAGCCACCACCACCTATCGCCACGATTTGTTTGAGTGGAAGATCCTTAGTCATGAGATTACCCTACCAAATGTTCAACGTGTATGATACACGCTAATAACATTTAGGTCGTATTCATCCCCTTTCTACAGGTGTTGAACCCTCGTAAATTGACAATGGTATTGCTAAAGAGGTGCGGATATTTCTGAGAGCATGGGGACAAAGAGATACAAAAAGGCAGTGAGATAATTCACCGCCTCCTCTTGGATAAATTTATAACTCCATGTTAGTTTTGGACTTCAACCCAACGGCGGTAAAGCTTTTGAATTTGTTTGAGAAGCGCAGTAGGAGCTGGTTGAGTTGACTCATTGGGCTTCGCTATGTCCTGCAATTGCGTCAGGAGTCTGGCTTCTTCGACGGCAACTTCACCATCGCTATAAATTAAGCCACTGATGGCTTCAATCAGATTTTCACAATCTTCAAGACTGGGGCGATCGCCTAAATATTCCCGCACCCAGTCATAGCATTCTTTTGGCTGTACAGGAACTAATTCGTACAGCCAAGGCTTAATTTCTGGGTCGTTAGCTAAACCTTTGGCTTGAGCTATTTCGCGGAGATATTGCCGTTCTTCTGGCTGGATTCTGCCATCGATCCAGGCTGCTCCAATCAGGATTTTAACTAAATTTTTCACATTGTCAGGGGGAACCATTGCTGCCTCCTCTGGTAGATTCAGACCTCTACCAAATCGTACAATCCCAAACAGTATTCACTCGCAATTATTGGTTTTTCTTAAGCGCACCATAAAAAAACCATCCATGTCCTGCCGATGGGGCCAAAGTTTAAACCAACCTTGAGGTGTACTATCGGTAGAATCAGGTAACTCAACGCCGCTGGGAGACTCGATTTGCCAATCAGGTGACTCAGCTAAAAACGCCGAAATTACTTCTTCATTTTCCACTGGATGCAATGTACAGGTGGCATAAACTAGTACACCACCAGGTTTGACAAAAGTTGATGTATGTGTTATTAATTCTTGTTGCAGCACCGAAAGTTCTCGGACAGATGCTGGTGTCTGTCGCCAACGCGCATCAGCATGACGGTGCATAGTTCCCAAACCAGAACATGGAGCATCAAGTAATACACGGTCTGCGGTGTTTTGAAATTGGTTGAGGTGGCGACTGTCGCCAGTGTAAATTTGAATAGATTGTAAATTTAGCCGTTGAGAATTTTCTTGGAGTTTGCGAAGACGAGAGGGAGTGCGATCGCAAGCCCAAATTTTACCTTTATCCCTCATTAACTCGGCGATGTGGGTTGTTTTCCCTCCTGGTGCAGCACAGGCATCAATTACCACCTCACCTGGTTGGGGGTCGAGCAAATGACCTACCAATTGAGCGCTAGCATCTTGTACAGTCCACCAACCTTCTTTAAAACCCGGTAGTTTTTGAATTGACCCAGTATTACCAATAAATCGTAAAGCTTGAGGTAAATAAGGAATGCGTCTTACCAAAACACCAGCAGATTGCAAAGCCGCCTCAACTTCCTCAACGGAAGTGCGAAGTAGGTTGATGCGTAAGTCAATGGTTGGTGATTGGTTCATCCATTTACACAGTTTTTCTGTATCAGTCAAACCCAATTGTTCTAACCAAACTTGAATAATCCAGTCAGGAAAACTGTGTAAAATACCCAAGCGTTCCACTGGGTTTTCTGGAAGTTGTAACGGATCGGTGTGGGGAGATGAGGAGGATGAGGGGGATGAGGAAGAAAGACTTTCCCCTCTGCTCCTCTCCTCCCCTGCTCCCCCTGCTCCCTCATCTCCCCCTGCCCCCCCATCTCCCCCTGCTTTTCTAAGATACTGGCGTAATAGACCGTTAACAAAACCTGTGAGTCCAGAAAAACCGTTTTCTTTAGCGAGTTGGACTGTGGTATTAACAGCAGCTGAGGCGGGAATACGCTCTTGATAACGCAGTTGGTAAAAGCCCAAATGTATGATGGTGCGGAGGTCTTGTGGTTGTTGATGAGATTTCTTTTTAGCGAGTTGATCGATGAGAGTATCGAGGGTGCGTTGCCTTCTGACGCTCCCATAAACCAATTCTGTCACTAAGCGGCGATCGCAATCAGGCAAACTGACTTTTTGCAACACTCTATCTAAAGCAACATCAGCATAGGCCCCTTTATGAACATCTCGTAGGGCGATAAAAGCTAATTGACGGGGGTTTGTCATGAAAACACGATTCAGGAGTCAAGAGGCTTTTGTATTCTAACTCCCAACTCCTGTACAGACGCGATTAATCGCGTCTCTCCAAACTTCCCTATCAAGACATATAGGGATCTACACTAGCAATTTCTAACTCACACGCTCTAGAAACCTGTTCTGCTGGTAATTTTCCAAAGCTGATTAATGGTAAAGAAGTGGGGTTTGCCATCAGTTCTTTTGCTAATAAGAACCCAGTAATTGTCCAAGTTTGATATTTCCTAGCTTGTTTCCCAATCAGTCGCCCTTTTTTTCCATCGTAATATTCTGGCCATTCATCTGTACTAAGCCGTCCTTGGGCAGTTTCAATCGCCTTTTGTGCAAGATTTGTTCTATTAGTTTTTACAGCCGCCGCCGCCAACATCCACATTAAAACTGGCCAACTACCAGCATTATGATACGACCAAGGGATATTTTTGGGGTCACATCCAGTCACAATTCTGTATTCTTCATGTTCCAAAGCTGGAAAACAAATTTTCATTGGCATATCTCCCACCAAGTCGTCCCATCGTTCCTCAATCAGAGTTATAATCGCTTGTGACTGTTCTTCGGTGGCTAAGTCGGAAATGATTGCCATTAAGTTTCCGAGTGAAAAGAAGCGAGTATCTAGCTGCGATGGCCCAACATTTCCTGCTAGATAACCACCTTTTTTGGGCAACCACTTATCTAATTCATAATAGGGAACAGAATCTATATATATGTTGAACAGATTAACAGCAGCCTTGCCATATTCTTCACTTTTGAAGCGATAAATTGCATTCAGACGATTAATATCTATCCAATAATGCTGGCGAATATGAGCACATAAAAGAGGTAAACGGTTATCAATGGCTTCAACAATATCAGAATTACCTTGACAAATTAGCAGTTCACGAGATGCACGCAATGCCGTGTAAAAGAGGACTTGCAATTCTAGAGGATGCCCATAAATGCCCATACGACGGTCAATCATACAAGCGCCATCTGGAACTAACAGCGTTGGATACATATCAAAACGATTCGCCAAGCAGATTTCCATGATTAACCTGATACCATTTTGGAATTCAGGTTGATAGGCGAGAGAAAAATCTTCTGTGGCGACTACATAAGCACGCAACAAAATAATCCACCATAAGCAAGAATCTACAGGTGTCACTCTAGCGATCGCATGTTCGCCAAAGTCTGCTTCTAAATATTCTTGCCCATTATCTGATACCACTTTAAAGCTAGCTGGTATTAATCCTCGTCCTGGCTTATAGGCATCTAATGCTTTTTCTTTAGGTTGTAACTTTAAGGTTTCTTCTAAGAAATTACGAACAATATCGGTTCTACCTTTAATCAGAAAAATTAAAGCAGAAGAAACAAAATCCCGGACAAAGCACTGATCGTAATTGAGCGCCTCTACAGAGGCATCATAAGCGGCTACTGTCCCAACAGGGCGACCTTGATAATAGAGAATTGATTTTTCTAGTGCTAGCCATGCTTCTTCCACTTCTTCTAAATTCTCAGTAGTTTCCAATTCGTTTAGGTGCATTGCCAGAATAACTCCATAAGGATTGTGAATTTGTGCTAGAGGTGTCTTTATTTATTCTTTTTGCTATTCTCAGCATAACAAAAATGATTCTTTGAATAGCAAAGATAATTGGCTAAAAAACAATTAATTAACTAACAATAAAGTTTCTGACATTTATGCAACTTTATTGTTAGTTAATTGCTTGCTATCTATTACTATTTTGGTGAATTATAGTTGTTGTTCTCCACCGCAAGTAGTAAGATAATTCCTAAAAACAGTCACATAAGATATATTTTTAGATTATTTCTTGTTCCGTTGTCTGTCCAGAATCTTTGCTTTACCAAACAAAAACATATCTTCAGTGCTGTTTAGGAGTTGTGTGAAGTTAAAACTAGTTGCAGTGTATTTACTTGAGCAGGATTAGTTTTTGACACTAATTAAGTCAGATTATTCCCCTATTATCTAATAATTTATAACGTTTTTTCAGAAGATGCAAGATTAATTTTCAAAATTCTTAATATGTCTATACTCCTCAAGGGTTAATATCTTAACTCTGCTGACAGATAAAACAGGGCGTTTATGGGAGTATGGTCAAAAATAATCAAGAGTGCTGGGTCGAAAGACTGCCCATAAGGGACAGGACATGTACCATGTACACAAGTACTGAGTATTAGCAAAGTGATGTTTATGACTGTTCTCCCGAAGCAGCCTTAAACACTTGTTCAGCAGTTAGATTTAGTTCTCTTAAAGGTTGAGAGAATATTTGGACTGTACTATAGTTTTATCCTGGCTTGTTTTCTGCTGCTAATTGATGAATCTGTTGCGTATACCAGATAATTTCAAGCATACCTTGTTGATCCAGATTGTTACTCTGTGTTATTTGGGGTTCTAGCGTAATACCGCTAGTTCGATTGTTGAGAAGTTCAATTGGCAGGTCTGGTGCAACTGCAAGCGCTCGTGCTAAACCAATCACATCTACGCTTCCTTCCTCAATTGCTTGTGTCATTGCATTGGCTGAACAAAAACCACCAGTCAACATAATTGGTATAGAAATTGAAGAGCGAACTTTGCTGGCGTATTCTAAAAAATAAGCTTCGCGTTGGCGTGTACTTTCTTTTTGAGCAATATCTGTCTCTCCCATCATTGCTAGCTTCTCATAAGTTCCACCGGATATTTCTATCAAATCAACACCAACTTGTTCTAAAACTTGGACAACATTCATAGATTCTTCTTCAGTAAAACCACCTCTTTGAAAATCAGCGGAGTTGAGTTTCACACTAATAGGAAAATTTTGACCAAGAGAATTACGTATTCCTTGATATACTTCTAAAAGGAAACGCATTCGATTTTCGGATGTTCCTCCCCAGTCATCTATACGTTGATTAGAAAGCGGTGATAAAAATTGGTTAATTAGATATCCATGAGCAGCATGGATTTGTACACCAGTAAAACCAGCTTTTTTCGCAATTTTTGCTGTACAAATGTAACATTAAATTAGATGTTTAATTTCCGCTTCAGTTAATGCTCTGGGTTGAGCAAATTCTTGGTTAGAAAGTTGTAATGGAATTGATGATGGTGCTACAGGCTGTGGTGATAAATAAATTGGTGATTGCCGTCCTGGCTGATTAACCCTCTTTTATCACTCTCGACAAAGTATAATTAGGAGCGATCGCAAAAA
>NZ_JAVRBM010000119.1:0-20813 GCF_034531255.1 Nostoc sp. ChiQUE01b
GTGTCAAAAACTTATCATAATGTTCTTTTACCACAGAATATTACTATTTTGGAGATGTCTATGGTAAATGAGAAGTCAGGCAATGCTGCTGCGATCATCCCAACTCATAGCGCGTTTGCGGATGATGGCGGCGTTATTCCCAGAGTGTTGCTCGTCCGACCACAAAAAGAAACCCGTGTAACACTTGAACAATTGGAGTCATCCACTTGGCAGCAGGTTTCGGCTGATACATTTGTTGCGGCGTGGTCAAAGGAAGTGAACGCACTGCCCTCTTTTACAACCGATTATTTGCACTTGGTGACAGGCATTCTGCTGCCCATCTGGAAAATCCTACCACAGTCCAGTAGTCGGGTTTTCCGGCTGCAAACCAGCAATGGACAAAAGATACTGGGTCGCGTGGTCAATGCTTCCGACATTCAAACCGTGCGCGAACAACTCGGACTAAGAAATCAGGTGCTTTCTGCAACAGAACTAGTGAAGCTGGTGCTCAACGAGAAGTATTCACAACAACTGCCCAGAGGAATTACACTGCGGCGGTCTTTGGTTGCCGATGAGCCGAGGATTGAGTTGGTTGATGCTTTGTCATTGGCTGACAAGCTTGTGGCTGTGGGTTGTTTTACGGAAATTATTCAATGGCGTAAGCGGGTATTCATTCCGGTTTGTGATAAAGCACCCGCAATTCTCACGGCTGTGATTGATATTTTGAGATAAATTAAAAGCTGATGTGTCTAATTGACACATCAGCTTTTTTTTGGAATTAATGATGATTGATATTTTGGTTAATCCTCTAATGCGATCGCAATCAGGCGGGTGAAAAGCACCATCGCACTCGAAAGCATTCACAACTCCATACCAGCAAACCTATTTCTTGATAACATTTCATCAATTTTGGTATTAGTTGCTTCAAAAGCTTGAATGACTTGTGGTGAAACTTGATTAACTTGTACTTTACCGGATTGAACAGCTAGAACTACATCTTTATTTTTGTGTGTGATAGTTAAATCTTTGCGGTCAGAGTTGAATACAATATCATAAATTTTGCCGCTCACTTGAAGAGAGCTATCTGGTGCTGCCTCTCCCAAAACATGAGTAATCCTTTGAGCGATTTGAGTCAGTCGGCTAAGAGTCTGATATTGTTCAGTATCCTGGCTAATAGCAGTTATGGCTTTGTCAGATAATTCCCCAGTAGACTTAAACGAGTTCGCTACTTGAGTAATCCGACTTTTGTACTCTAATGGTTTACCCAACTTATCAGCAATACTGTACCAATTTCTCAACTCATCAATAGTAATTGTTGGGCGGTTCTCTACACAAGACAGTTCGTTTTTCACACTATTAGTAATGTCTGCTATGGATTTTGTAGATTGATTAATAGTGTTTTGAATAGGTTGAATTAATGAAGGTGCTGGTTGTTGTGGTCGTGTGGCTAGAGAATTAACTTTTTGTTGATATTCACTAGTAGACTCAATCACAGCCCCAAATTTTTTGGTCATGTTCTCTAAAGTTTTGTCAGGGATAGAACTACTGACTAAGTTGAATACTGCCAATCCCTTTTTTGTTTCTTCGATCGCATCTTCTATTGGGGCGAGTAAGAATTCAACGTTTTGAGATGTTAACCATTTTGTCACAGCATCAACCTTGTGATTATTAACTGCCAAGCATATAAGTCCTTGTGCAAGGTGTTCAGGTGTGGCAACAAGGAAAGTGGGACGCTCTTTAATTTTTTGCAGTAGGGGCGCACTACTATCAATCATCAACTGTTGAATCGGGTCAACTTGTTTTTGCCCAAAAACTTGAAGCTCCTTCGTCCAGACAGTAGGATATTCAATAGTGTTGGGGTCGATTTGGGCGCAAATAACAGAAAAATTACTTTGAAGAATAGCGGGTGCTGGTGTAAGTTCACCGCTTTTGAGTAATCCCATCTGCCGAAGTGCGTCTTTGTCCTTTTTGAAGTGCAGGACACCAAGTGGTTCACCATTCAAAAATACAGCTTCTCTGAATTTATCAGCCGAAGTTTCTACACTCGCTTGACGGTAATTTTGATCCGAGAATGTCTGACCTTTAAAATCGTAAAAGTTAATTTTGTTGATTTTGAGTAGATTGCCATTGGGAGATTCGCCTAGCACAAAAGCTTGATCTCCAATAAAGGAGATTGAGGTAAGTTTTAACTTTAACGGATTGCCGTTTTTGAGATAATTAAAGCTTTTGAGTTGCTCGACAGAATCACTGTCTAACTCACCCAAAGTTTTGCCATCAACTTTGATTTTGACGGTTTGATCTGGTACTCGAACAGCGCCAAATTCTAAATTTACGGGTTGGTCGTTAAAAACAAGTCCTGCATAAGAGAAGTTCTTGAGTTCTCGGATGGTAATCTCAAAAGGTTCTTTCCCTGACAGTCCGATAGTGGCATTAGCGGTAGCAGGTTCTATACCAACGAAATTAGCTTGTGCCTTCGTGCCAATGGGCAGCGTACCACTTCTGGTTTCCAACATGGCGAATTCTTTGTATTCGCCGTCAGCATCCTGGACAAACATTAGTCTGGAAACATGGCGCTCATGCCCAACTGGGTGGTGAGAAGCTCTGATTTCTATGGGGTGTTTTTCATGATTGTTCCACTTTTTACCTAAAAACTTATTCGCCTCATTCTTTAGAGTGACCAATCTCAGTTCGGTAAATTGCAACTCACTCAGGCGGGATATAATCTCAGTCGGGAAAGCAGCAAAGGCGAAATTGGAGACTTTTTTAGCGATGTTTGATAGGTCTTTGTTTTCTTTTCGCGCCACTTCGAGTTCATCCTGGCGGGATGCACAGACGTTCCATGCGGCGGCGGCGGCTTGAAGTTTTTGCGATTCTGGAATAAAAGCGTAAAATGCCTCGGCTGCCTCATAAGCTTTGCCGAAGAGTAATTTAGTTTGGCTTCTGGTGAGTTCTGGTTTTAGCTGCTTGAGTTTAGCTCCTTGTGTAGTCATCCCAGGTTTGAGATTGTAATCTGCTTGCGATTGTTGGCTAACTGTCCCCAGTTTGCGGTAAACGGGTTTTCCATCTTCATCGACTTCAGAGTTAATCTGGGCAGATGCTAATAATTTGTGGGGGCGTTCTCTGCTTGTAAATTTTCTTTCATCTAAGCGAATATTTAATGTCTCTGCTTTCCAAATTAGCGGATGTCCGTAGCGCGTCAGGTTGGTAATTTCGAGAGATACCCCTTCACTAGTTTGAATTATAGCTCTGGGGCCTTTTTCAGTTTCAAGCTGCCGGGATAGGCGAACCGCAGCGTTGAATTTCCGATCGAATTCGTGTTTAGCAGCGATCGCGGCGAATTTCTGCTGTGGTGTAAACTCGACTCCCCGAAACAAATCCTGAAACTGAACTATAGGGCGGGATTCTAATTGTGATTGTTGAAAATATTTATTGGTTTGACTAATAAGCAACTCTACAGGAGAGTAGCCAGTTGAGGTAATTCCTGAGTTTAAATAGGCTGACGAAGATTTTTTGTCTTTAATGTAATTGACATCTCTGTGGAGATAGCGTTTATTCTCCTTAATGATGTCCATATCAGGCGTTCTCGAACTCTTAAACAGATCAACCGCTATCTGATTTTGAAAACATCCTTCTTCAGTAACTTGGCGCTCAAGGATACGGTTAACATCCATTGCCTGTTCTAAAGTTTCTTGGGTTGGATTCTGAGTTAAAGATACAACAGATTGCATATATGGTTTGTATTCTGCCCGAATTATTTTGGGAGATTGCTGATTTTCTTCTCCGAAAAGCTTTTCGTAATGGACTGAAACTTGATTTAAGTAATTTAATTTTTGATCGTCAGTGCCATAAGTTCGTAGAATTTCAATCTCTGATTCCAAGGCTTCAGCGGCCGTTACCTGATTATTGATTACTCCTACACTAATACTATCGCTCATGTGGATAGCGATTTCTTCAAATGGAGGCTGGGTTCCATCTTCAAGATAAAATGATTGTTTTTTGAGTTTAACTGTAGGAGAGTAAGCGTTTTGAGGAAGATATCTCCTTTGTGCCTCAGCAGTAAGATTCGGATATAAACTGGCTCGTGCTACACCAATGCAATCGCCATCGTAATCGCGTGCTTGGCGTTCTGATTCTGTTTCGGTTGGGTCAACTTCCTCAACATCAATGCCTTGTGCTTCTAGCTGTACAATTCTTTGTTGTATGCGCTTGTGGTCTTCATCATTGACTACAATCACGCCTTTAAGGTCTTTACCGTCTGGCCCTAGCCGATCCTCAACATAGTTATTTTTAGAGACACACAGACCATTGGAATTAAGGAAAGGAGAACGAAAGTTAAGGATTTTTTCTTGATCGTCAAACCAAGGGACGCAGATTTCACCATTTTTTAAATCTTTGGATGGAATAATCATCCCTCGATCAAAAGTCAAAGTTTTCCCAATGGCAATATTTCGCCATTCGCTCTGGAGAAATCGACTTAATTCTTGCTTTATTTTCTCTGTTTCTAAAAGTTGTTGATGACCTAGCAAGTCTGCTTTGATGAGCTTGTACATGAACAAATCATCTTTAACACTCTCATCACTCAGTTCATCATCTGTATTTAAATCTTCATCTACATTCGAGTTAATAACCTCTGTTTGTTGATTAGAAGTCTCTTGGTCTATATTAGATTTACTTTGATTAAGTGATTCTTTACGTTTTTCGTATTTCTCACAATAATAAGTAGCAACTTTCCTTGGATCATCTTGGATAGAAGCTAGTCTTTGAGCTTGTACCTCTAGTTCCTCGACAAAATCTTTAAGCCCTTGTGGAAAAGATGCCAGGAGTTGAGAAATAGACATCTGTCCTTGTTGAGACTGCGCTTTTTCCGCTAACCAAATATTTTGTTGATATAGCCCTGGTTTTATTTGAGGTTTTGTAGGGCCTCCAGGTCTATCTTTGTCTGTTCCTTTGAAACTACTGATGGGGAGAATAATATCTATTTTTGGTTCATTAGTCGGGTCTGCATATTTTATTTCATCTAGTTTGTATGGTCGGAGTGTTCCTTTGCCAAAACGGTATTTAGCAGTATCTTCTCCAACTCCATCCACCCAGCCGAATCGATGCTGAATAACGCGATAGCTTTTATCTTGTTGTGATTCCCTTAAGGTAAGTTTGTCATGGAGTTGTGGAGAAATTTGTCCGTAACAATCACCGACTAGTTTATATGCTAAATCCTTTGATAATATTCCTCCATTTTCTCCAGCCTTTTTAGTAGAATCATCTACTACTAAAATGTTTAATTTTTCCTGAATTGCATTTTTGCAAGCCCCAAGAAAGATAGACCCGTAAGCCCCTCTATCTTTACCGTCTGGGCAGATTTTTTGGATAGTTTCTAAACATTCTTGCTCTCCATAAAGTAAGCGAGTCTTAGAAGACAGCAATAAAATATGTCCCTCTGGATGATTCCTTAATTCTTCAGGTTTACTGTATTCATCTGAGTGTCCAAAGGAGAATTCTTTATCAGGGAAGTAAGATTCTAGTAAAGTATTACTGAGCTTCTCGGTTAAAATTGATTGAGAGTTAGTTTCATGCTCATCTGTATAAATCCATTGATTTAACCTGGGGTCAAAATGTTTCAATTCTAGAGTCATAAAAGGTTCGCTTACCTAATGAAATTTAATTAATATTTTGGGGGAGCTGTATGTCGAGAATTAAGCGTTGGATAAATATGCATAAGAAAGAATTCAATGCAGATGGAACATTGAAAGATGAGGCCCGGAAAGAAATGTTATCTAAAGGTGACCACCCAGGAGCAATTAATAGTTATGCACGTAGAGTGAAAGCAACATACGACGAATGGAAGCACTTAGACGAAACTGACCCAGAGCCGTGGCCAGTCTACACAGCCTACGATTTCTTCACTGAACAAGAGAAAAGGGAATTCAACCCAGACGGTTCCCTTAAACCCGAATATATAGAATACGCTCGACAAATTGGTATCAGTGAAAGTGCGCTCGAACAGCAAGAGTGGCGTAAGAAAAGTGAAGTCGAACATTACGATAGAATATCTGCTCGGTATGCAGAACAAGGTATTAATTTTGGTGAAGAACGGATGAAACAGAGGAGAGAAGACAGCAGAACTTACGTCCAACGTCGCCGCCAAATGGAACAAGACCTGCAAAACTTTGAGCCTGAAGAGAGCTTGCCCTTTGATAAAAACACCTCCTATTGATATACGTGAGGTCAAACCTTAGCCCCGTTGCGTGCATCAAATATAGTGATTTTAGCTAAATACTTGAACAAAAGCGATCGCCAGCACTAAGTATGCTAGTGATTATTTTTTCGTAGCAGGGCGCAACCCATTGTGCATTTTAATTTATTCCTCGTCTTCATCTGGACAACGGAGCAACGCGATTTGGTGAGAACGGGCAAAAAAGTGCGATCGCTGTCCAATAATTAAGCATTATATTGTTTTACCCTGCCCAGCTTTGGTCTTTTCCACAAGCTTAAACTAGATTCGGTCTTGAACAACAGATGTTAGCTAAAGTTAGGTAAAACAATTAACTAAAGTTAGGGGAAAGATTTGCTCTGGGTGAGTGGTTTTTTATGGCAAGAGAGCGAATAATAAATGCAGACTCAATAGCCTTTTTTCATTCCCCTTTTCCCAACTTCTGAAAGAAGTTTGATTAAGGCATTGGATGCAACTAATAAAGATGGTATTTGAAAATATGCAAACATATTCGGATGCAGTGGCAGTGCCTGCAAAATCGAGGCGAAAAATTGCGGCAGAACGTAGCACGGTGGCACTGATGGGTGTAGCTGGAGCATTAATGATTGCAGAAATGTCGCTCCACAACATGATGATGGGGGGACTGATTATCGTGACGGCGGTAGCTGTAACATACCAGAAAGAGTTTACTAAGTTATTAACTGGAATCGACAGTAAGCAGCGAAAATACGGCGTCAACTTGTATGCTATATTGTTCTGTTTACTGGCATTTGTATTTGTATTGGATTTTGCTAGTGCGCCAGCTTCGGCACAATTTTTCAACAATGCTCAAGGCTGGCTAACAGAGAACTTTCCGAATGCGGCAGGGAACGCGCAGACTGAACAGACAATTGAGACTGTGTTCAACATTATACGTGCATTGTTTTTGTTGTACATAGCAATATCAATAGTGAATATCATCCAGGCAGTAAGGCGGGATGAAGACTGGGCAACGCCAGCAAGAACACCATTTATTATGGTCGTGGCAGTATTTGCTGCGGACATTTTGACAGGACTGGTCGCAGGAGGAGCTGCGGGGTAATAAGAGTGTAAGGGGGTAGGGGTATAAGGTAAAGGATTAAATTTGAATCAAGATCCAAAAAAGTCAATCCGCGTTATGGTTTTCACCTACACCCCTACACCCTTACACCCCTATTTACAAAGATGTTGAACAAGAAATTTAGGGTAGTGAATCGAACGCTAGGGATTCAACCAAAAATTGGCCCGTTTTCAACAGAGCAGATATTTCCCTGGTCTTGTATAGCAATAGCAAATATATTCTT
The DNA here is from genome assembly GCF_034531255.1 of Nostoc sp. ChiQUE01b. Classification (NCBI taxonomy): domain Bacteria; kingdom Bacillati; phylum Cyanobacteriota; class Cyanophyceae; order Nostocales; family Nostocaceae; genus Nostoc; species Nostoc sp. ChiQUE01b. The sequence goes on from NZ_JAVRBM010000119.1 coordinate 7,510, forward strand.
GTTCTATCACCTATTAAAGATCGGATGGCTAGGAACAGGATTCATAACGTTTTGGGGGTGGGGGACATGGTGGATTTTATCGAGCAATAAGGATTTTTTTGGCAAGTTTATTGGAACACCAAGGATTAGTCGAGGCTATATGCGGTTTGTGTCATTAACAGAGTCACCAGAGAGGGAGAAAAAAAGCACAGTCGGTGGGAGGAAAAGAGTTTAAGGGGTTAAGCAAAAATAAATTGAACAAACCTTTTTTGGGGTATCTGACTCGCAACACTATTAGTCGTGGTGTATCGAAGGTTTGTTCAATTTATTCCAGCGGGGATGCTAAGCCATTTAATCATCAAGTGTAAAGTAACGCTAAACAATTATGTCAAAAAGCAGCTTTAACAAAATAGGAAAGAAGTCGATAACGTTAACGCCGTTTGAAGACATAATTCATTTGGCAGGAATATGTGAAATAGATTTAGGGAATCGCCGGGGGATAGGAGCTTTAATCTTAAAAAAGAATTCAGATATCCAAATTAAGTTTTGCTTTGACTGCGTTGGTATTCATCCACACTTGGAAGCCGAACAAATTCTGCCTATATTTGACAGTATAGAATCTGGACTCAAGGAAATACCAGAGCAGGAGTTATTAACAATTCATTTAGGGTCTTTTACTGATGATGCTCCCAGACAAAAAGAGCTAAAAAGTTTGGAGGATAGCTGCAATTTAGAGCAAATAAAACTCTTACTACGGAGTGAAAGAGTTCGGGCAAGGGAATTAACTATATCAGGTGAGCGCAAAAATAAGTTTCTGCGTTTGTGGTGTACATATACAGTGTTTTCCGGTGAGGAGAAAACCCAGGATATCGTAGAAACTGGACTGAAAAAGTTACAAAGTATTTGGTATAAATTCACAGGTGAGATTCACGCTATTGAACAAAATCGAATAGAGAGCATTTTACGGAATTCGTTTGTAGAAGGCTTTGGCAGTTGGGAGCAAGTCGTCAGCAACAAAATGGGATTATCTGTCAAAGCGCTTTCTGCTGTTGAAATATGGCAAGTGTTATGGTTGCAATTTAATACTTCAACAGTCGCCCAACTACCAAACCCATTAAAGCTTGACTCTTGGGGGCTAACAGAAAAACAGACAAGTGATTTTCATATTCGGCATCATCTTTTGGGTACAGAAAAATCAATTCCATTATTTGATAGGAAATGGGTAAAAATCCAAGATAAATATATTGGTGTACTCAATTTCTCTTCAAAGCCGGGGGGATGGATTGATGAATATGCTCAACTGCGATATCTGTGGTCGGTAATAGCGCGAGGTAAAGTTTCAGATACCGAGATATTTTGCCAAATTACTAAAGCCAATCAAATCTTTGCCAAGACAAACCTACAAAGATTAACAAAACAATCAATTACGAGTACAACAGCTTCTAGTGGAGCAGGGAATATAGATGTGAAAGCCGGATTGAATATAGAGGAGGCAGTAGAAGCACAAAAGACAATCTACAAAGGCGCTAGCGTGGTGAACACGGCAGTAGTATTTTTAGTCCACCGAGATAATACTCGTTCATTAGATGAAGCGATTAAATATCTAGGGTCATGTTTTCAAAGTCCGGCAGCAGTTGACCGAGAAACAGAAATCGCGTGGAAAATTTGGTTGCAGTGCTGTCCATTTATCTGGGAAGGATTACTAACTAAACCATTCAATCGGAGATTACCTTACTTCAGTTCTGAAGCTCCAGGATTAATGCCTTTAATTCGCACAGCAACAGGTGATAGCACAGGCTTTGAATTAATTGCAGAGGAAGGGGGAACACCGATACATCTAGATTTGTATAACCAGCACAAACACATTGCGATTTTTGGGGCGACTCGTTCCGGGAAGTCAGTGTTAGTAGCAGGGATTTTAACTCCGGCTTTAGCACAAGGGATACCTGTTGTAGCGCTGGATTATCCTAAACCAGATGGAACGTCCACTTTTACTGATTACACCAATTTGTTAGGTAAGGATGGTGCATATTTTGATATATCTAAGGAGTCAAATAACCTGTTTGAGCTACCAGACCTCCGCAATTTGGATGAAGAAACTATCAAAGAAAGGATGAATGATTTCAAAGAGTTTTTGAAATCAGTACTAATGACAATGATCGTTGGAACTCAAGCAATGGGCGTGAGCGCCAGCATGTTATCAAATATTGAATCATTAGTAACTCTAGCCCTGGAATCATTCTTTGTCGATGATGAAATAAAGTTGCGATACAAAGCGGCTTTGAACGCTGGTGTAGGAACTCGTGAGTGGTCGGATACGCCAACACTCAATGATTTTGTAAAATACTGTACACCTGGGTATATTAAGCTAGATTCCATTGCTAATAATAGCCAAGAAATCTTAGAAGCATTAAACCAAATTAGATTGCGATTGAATTTTTGGTTAAACACGAGAGTTGGGCAGTCAATATCTCAACCTTCGAGCTTTCGCACAGATGCGAAGTTGTTAGTATTTGCTCTGAGAAACTTATCGAGTGAATCAGATGCAGCAATCCTAGCTCTCTCAGCTTATGCAGCAGCTTTGCGGCGGGCATTAAGTTCAAAAGCCTCTATTTTCTTCCTAGATGAAGCACCGATTTTATTTGCTTTTGAATCGATAGCAGAACTAATTGGAAGGTTATGTGCTAACGGAGCCAAAGCAGGGATTAGGGTAATACTATCAGCGCAAGAGCCAGAAAGTATTTATCAATCAAAAGCTGCTGCTAAAATCTTCGCCAACATTACTACAAGATTAGTAGGGAGAATTCAATCGAGTGCAATCGACCCCTTTGTAGCAAGATTTAAATATACGTATGAAATCATCTCTCGCAATAGCACAGAATCATTTTATCCCCGAAAATCAGGGGTATATTCTAACTGGCTGTTAGACGATAATGGCAAGCTAACATTTTGCCGATACTATCCAGCTTACTGTTTATTGGCAGCAGTCGCTAATAATCCTCATGAACAAGAACTGAGAAGTCTTTTCCTCAACAAATATAAATATAACCACATATTAGGTTTGTTTAGATTTAGCGAGGATTATATCAGGATGATTCGAGGTGAGAAATTATCTGTCGAGGCTGAACAATTGCTCAAAAGTGTTTCTCAAGCGAACCTTAACCAAGTTTTGTAGCATGAAGTTAAATCGTTCCCAAAAAATTGTTGTCCTTACCTCTGTAGTGCTAGTAAGCGTTTTATTATCAACGCCGAGTTTGGCACTCTCATTAATTATTGAAAATTTTTTTCAAACAATGATTAGTGATGCCCAAAACTCAATTAGACAATTAGAAGAAAAAGCCCAAACCGAGATAGACGAGGCATGGAGCGGTATCAGAGCAGATGCAAAAGCTGCGATAGGTAGCGCAACCGGGGTAATGGGTGCAGTAGATCCGATTGCTAGTAGTGAAGATTTAAAGGAGCGACTTCGAGCTATTCGTTCGCTACCAGAGGCAAAAGCGACGGGGCAAGAGCTAGAAAGGCAGTTAACGAAGTCTTCTGTGTCTGCGGTGATGAGCAAGGAAGGACAATCAAATACAGCTCAGAAATTAGCAACAACTGTGCAGATAGCACAATCCGTTAAGGGGCTGGGCGACCAAGCACAAGCAATGGATGCATCTCAAAATATTCTCAAGGCGATCGCGGCTCAAAATGCCTTAACTATTTCAATGCTGGCACAAGTTGGGACTAACACTGAAATAGCACGGCTAGATACAGCCCAAGGGAATTTGATGCTTTCGCAAATTGCAGACAATATTGCTTCTAACCGTGAAAAAGAGAATCTGCGGACGATGGGGCTAGCCTCGCTAACTCAAGAATTAATTGTGATGTCCAATTTAGATCCTGCTTATCAAGAAAAATAATTATGCAATTATTCTTCCCTAAATTAATAGCTCAGGGTGTATTTGTTGGTGGAGATTTAGTTACAAGATCTGCGGAAAATGCCGATGCGATTTCTCAAGGCTTTAACGAATTATGGACAGAGCTTTTAAACGGGCCATTGTATGGTTCCTTATGTACAGTTGGCACTTTATTTGCGGTTTCAACTTTAGTATTCTTTATGATTGAGTGGACGAAACAAATGCTCAATTTTGAAGAAACACGGGCAATTACAGATTTAATCTGGCCGCTAACAGTAGCAGCATTATTATTTCAAAATGGTCAACTGCTAGGGCAAAGCACAATGGCGATCCGAGATCTGATTAACAATACAAATAACTATGTGCTAATACGTACTGCGGCTGGGGTTGATTTAAGAGCAGCTTACCAAAAAGCATTAGGGGTAGAAGCAGTTCGTAGTGCCATTGGTCGAGAAATGGAAATGTGCCGAACTTCTTCTTTGGCACCACAAGATGCAGTTGATTGCTTAACGGAAGCCAAGCAGAGGTTGATGAATGAATATCCACGTTACTTTGTTGGCTCTAATGGCCCCTTTGCTTGGCTAATAGATCGTATAGATCGGATAATTAACGCCCCAATCGATGCAATCCAAAGTGGAGCTAACCCCGTACAAGTATTACTTTCGCCATTCAGTGCTTATGTCGGCTCAGTGGTGGCAGGAACCATTACGAATATATTGGTGGCATTAGGAGGTGCGTATCAATGGGGCGTAGAACTCACGATGCTGCTGACTGCACTTTTAGGGCCTTTAGCAGTGGGTGGCTCATTGCTTCCTTATGGGTCGAAATCAATCTTTACCTGGTTAGCTGGATATTTCTCTGTGGGAATGGCCAAGCTTTCGTTCAATGTGATTACGGGATTTGCAGCTGAATTAATGGCTAATTCTAGGTCAGATCAGCCGTTATTTTTCTTATTCGTGATTGGAATTATTGCCCCAGCATTGGCAACCGGATTAGCCGCAGGAGGTGGACTAGCACTACTGACGCAACTCAACAAAGCCGCAGACCAAGCGATTAATATTGCCAAAGATGTGGCTGTGACAGTTGTCTCGTATGGAGGGGGTGCGCTAGCTAAAGTAATTCGGCGAGGAATTTAATTAGATGTCTTTACAATATGGGGAAAGGGGAAAGGGAAAAGGAGAAAGGGATGGAAAACAAGAAAATAGAAACTTTTGAAGATTTAAGAGTTTGGAAGAAAGGGATTGAGTTAGTTAAACAAATATACTTAGTGACTAGACAAAGTGAACTAAGTAAAGATTTCGGCTTGAGAGATCAATTAAGGCGAGCATCAGTATCAATTCCTACAAATATTGCTGTTCGCGGAGCGTCCCGTAGGGAAGGATTTGAAAGATATTCTCGTAAAGAATATGTAACCTTCCTAAATATTGCTAAAGGATCTGCGGGAGAAGTTCGCAGTCTTCTCAGAGTAGCTTTGGAAATTGGATATTTAGAGCAACAGACTTATACACAACTTTATAACCAAGTTATAGAGTTGAGCCGTATGTTATCTAATCAAATTCAATCTATAAATCAAGCTCCCAAATAATGTCCCCTTTCCCCCTTACCCTTTCCCCCTTACCCAATTTTTAATCAGATGCTAAATGCAAAGCCGAAAAAGGAACGCCTAAAACTTTTAAGCAAAGGCGTATCTGTGCCAACAGGGATAGGCTTGCTTTGTACCGCAGCTTTCTCAATGGCGTTAATATCTTTGTTGTTACAAATTTTAAATTACGGTGCAACTCGGTCTTTAGTGAAAAATCAAATGCCCTCACTGGTGCAACTATCATCAGGAGAAACAATTAGTGCAATTGCTGTACATCCAACACAGAGATCTAGTGAGGTAATTAAAAAGTTTGTTTCCGATTCCTTCATCAGAATGTTTAGTTGGGATGGCTTGATACAAACCTTCAACCAGAAAGGGGAGCCAATCACAAAACCAGACCCAGGTGTGGAGGTCAGTGGTGGAAAACTGAATAAACTCTATAGGGTGACAACTAAAGCTTACGAAGCGGCTTTTGCACTTTCAGAAAAGCATAATCTCCGTGCTGCTTTTTTGCAGAAACTAGGGACGATGACCAAAACTGATGTTTTTACTGGTGACATGCAAGTTTCGCTGATACCAAGATTTATCTCAGAGCCACGCCAGATAAGAGATGGTCAGTGGGAAATTGATCTAGTAGCCACCCTTGTCACCTTTCAAAAAAAAGAGAATGCGGGGAACGGAATTTCCTTCAACAAAACTGTGACAGTGGAATCAATTACCACTCCCCAAACTCCCCCTAAAGATATTACAGACTTAGCCAAAAAAATCTATGCAATTCGCGCTCCTGGATTAGAGATTACACAAGTTGTTGATTTAAATCTCGGCGAAAGGAAAGGTAATTATGGCAACTAATAATCTACATTTTGCAGACGAAAATAATCCGTCAACTGTAGATGAAATACTAAGGTTAGATGATGAAGAAAATCGAGGAAGAGAGGATCATCCCTTGAACGTCTTGCCTCTGACTTCTGACTTCGTTGGAGATGAGAAAGATGACGCTGAACCAATAACCAAACATACAGTTGTTACCTCTCCTTGGTCAAGATTGGGAATGGTTGGTATTCCATTGGCTGGTGGCTTCCTGGTGTTCTTTATGCTGTTCAACAGCATTATTAATGGAGGTAATCAAGCTAAAAAAGAAGAAGCTAAAACTGTTAATCAATCAACAGAGCAAGCATTATCAGAAAATGATGGGGATGTTTATGCACAGTTAGCTCTTGCTAAGCAAGCTCAAGAGTTGGATAAAATTGATAGCCAAAAAAATAAGTCTCAACTTAAAAAAGTAGAAAAGCCTTCAACACAACCGCAAGAAGTTCCTATTTCCCGTCAAAGTGTAGCAGTTGCCTCATCTCCTCCACCGCCGCTGCGCTATGTACAAAGGAATTATTCACCACCACCTAGAGAAATTGCCGCTCTTCCACGTAATTATTCTGTTGCTAGACCTCAGCCGATAGCCACATTAAAACCAGCGACAGATCCAATTAGTGAACTGAATCGACTACGAAGCTTAGGCTCCTTCGGCAAAATAGATTATGCCAGCAATATTACTGGTTTAAACAACGATACACTAATTGACTCTGGTTACAAACAGCCAGTTAAATCTCAGAAAATATCTGCTGATAGCCGGATTAAAGAACCTTTATTTTCCGAGTCATCAAATACTATTGAGCGACGTGAAGGCATTGAGAAAATTCACCCTCGTTGGTTAAATACACAAAGCTCTGCTGAGTTAATTGCTGGTATTGATAATGCTTCAGCCAACAATTCAATCACAAAAAGCCGCTATCTAGTAGTGGGACAATTTGCTGATGGTGTATTAATGACACCTTTAGTCAAAGAACAGTCAACAGAACAAAGTTCAACTAGACAGTCAGAAACTAACTCTTCACGCTACTTAGCAAAGTTAAATCAAGATTTGCATGACAACTATGGGAGAGTAGCAATCAAAGCTGGGACATTGGTAGCCATTGAAGTCACTTCCGTAGACAGTGCTAGTTACACTAAAGCTTTTGTTACTTCAATCATCAAAGACAACACAGAATACTCAATTGCCAAGAATGCGATCTCTGTAATGGGCTTCGGTGGAAATCCATTGATTGCTAAACCTTTCAAGGACAAAGGTGGAGAACTGGCACGACAGGATTTAACTGTTGGCTTAGTCAGTGGTGTGGGTAAAGTAGGGGAAATTATGAATCAATCGGATTCTAGCAGTAGCATTATTAACTCTGCTGCTGGCACTTTTAGTACTAACGTGACTTCAAACACTAGACGCAATATTGGTGGGGCATTCTTGCAAGGCGCTTTTGGCAAGCTTGGCGAGATTGTTGGTGAACGTAGCCAAGCTTCTACACAAGAAATCATTTCTCGTCCCAACATTTGGTATATCCCCAAAGGAACGAAAGTCACGTTTATGGTGAATCGTACCCTGGAGCTGCCGTGAATAAGTTAATTATTTTTGCGTTCGCCGGAATTTGTTTGATGCCATTAACAGCGATTGCTTCCCCCGTAGTTCGCACGATAAGACAATCACAAGCCACTGGGAGTAGTGCCACCACTCAAACCATCAAAGTTTGGAACGGCAACGGGGTAAGTATTTCATTTTACGAAGTTAACGAGGTTGTCAAACGAGTGTGGATTGACGACCCCTCCCAAATCCTAATTGACACTGATGGTTGTTTAGAGGGAATTAATCCTAACTGCCAAAGTTCTGGAGCTGGACTGATTCATTTACGACGCATCCAAAAAGTTAATATCCCTGGCCTACCCCAATCAAAGTCAACACACCTGACGATCGTTACTCAAGCAGCAGACGCTAGGCGTAAAGCTTACCACTTTCAAGTAACTGCTGCTGCTGGAAAACCTGAGTACAGCCAAATAGCAATAGAGAGTGATATTTCCCATGACTCAATTGAGAGAACACCAATCAAAATCAACTCCAGACGGCCACGCGCATTATCTAATTTTAGGTTACCTGTTAAGTAAACAGGCTCAAGTTGTTAATTTGAAGCCTACTAAACAGCAGTTGAAAAAACAAAGAGACGATAGGCTACGCTATTTAATATTCTTTGGTTTAGCCATCGTTCTTTTCCTCCATGCTTTTTGTCAGTATGGAATCCTCAATCAGGCAATTGCTTATCTCATACCTAGTGCCTCAGCTGAAGTTCCAGTGGTTGATTCTGGCAGCGGTTTTGTTCCTGATTGGTCACGCCTGAAATTTAGCGACATGATTATGGGCGAAGGCGGCAGTGTTACTTACCCCACTGACCGAGGGGAAGAAACCAGAACTTGGAGCGCTGGACAAAGTATTGCAGATTTCATGGAACTTGGGGACTTTGAAGATGCCGAGTTCTCAATTGAGAAACTTAACTTATCAAAAATATCAGAATTTCTAGGCATAGATTTAAACAGTTTGAGATTATCAGATTTTGGAGTTGTCGAAACACAAACTATCCCTACCTTAGTAAAGGCTATCCCTGCACTGAGAAGTAAATCACCAGCCAGCATTAAAGCAATCTACGACACTTATATAAGAGTTGGTGTTTCTCCTGGTGGCACAATTGGTAGTTCCCTGAACAATCCTAAGTTGAATGAGGTTGAGTTGGGAAGTGCCATTGATTTATCAAAGTATCAACTTACATCTATTCCTGGAATTGAGGAGGCCTCGATTGATAAATTTGATAGATGGCAAGACACTGTGATTGGACTTGTTCCAGGGTTGAGAGATTTGCCTTGGAGCGAGTTTCCTAGTTTACCAAATCCCGACCTTTCATTTATTGGGAAAGTCGATTTGGTACTGCGAGATATCGAAGCTAACCGTATTCGTAGTATCTCTGGCAGTTATCAAGAAGGGTTCAATGTTCCATGCTATCAAAATAACTGCGCTCATGTTGAGATGTCCGGGCTAGGCACAACAACTGGAGCGCAATGGATCTCCGGCAAAGTACAACAGGTCAGAGGTGGTTTTGGAATTTTGCAGGCAGTCAATGATGGTAAAGAACCAACGGGACGCCATCCCTTTGGGACTACTTTCAAGCAAGTGGTATGGGATATAGATGAAGCAAAAGGAGAAATGCAAACTGCAATGTTTTTTAGGTTTTGTAAAACTATTCCTTTTGTAGGACGTACTTGCACTCCCTACTTCATTGGGCCTGTACCATTTATTTCTTACCGTGAACAAGACCCAATTATCTTTGGAAACCCTTCTACTGTCCCCTAGAAAATGACTAAAAACCAAGCAACAACCAATCAATCATTTCGTTTTGAGCAATTGCAAAATCCTAAAGATGATATTGGGCAATACACTCATCATTTATTTACTCCCAATGGGTTAGCACTTCTGGGGATGTTAGGAGTCTACTTATTAATGAAAGTAGTCTTGGGTGATGGCGCTAAAAAGAAACTTGCAACTGGCTACTGGGGAGGTAAAAAAGAAATAGACACAGCTAAGAAAAAGGCGCTCAGACAAATTGAATCTCCTAAATGTGATAGCGCTACTTTGCGTATTGGTGAAAGCTTTTATGTTCCTGATGTCCAGAGAGGAACAGCCGCCATTGGCGCACCAGGGAGCGGAAAGACTTTCAGTGCTATCAACCCGATGATTTATGATGCGATCGCTCAAGCATACCCGATATTACTCTATGATTTCAAGTACGCGTCGCAAGCCAAAATTGCTGCTTATGCCCGAAAGATGGGTTATGATGTCCACATTTTTGCGCCTGGATTTCCGGAATCTGAAGTATGCAATCCACTCGACTTTTTACGAGACAGTAGTGATGCAGAAACAGCACGTCAATTGGCGACAGTCATTAATAAAAACTTCCGCATTTTGAATAATTCTAATGAAGATGGATTCTTCGGGCCGTCGGGCGATCAGTTAACCCAAGCAGTTTTGATGCTAACCAAAGAGTTTGGAGAGTATGCAGACATCATGACTGCCGCTGCCATACTTTCAAGCGAACGAATGGTTGACCGACTGATGGCTGCTAGTTTTAATCCTTGGATTAGGATTGCCTTTGGTCAATTATTCAGTTCGGCAGGGAGTGAGAAGACAGTCGCGGGGATTACTGCCACAGCATCATTAATGTTCACTCGCTTTATGGCAAAGAACACGCTCGGCTGTTTTGTTGGTAAAACTACGCTACCCTTGGAAATCAAAGGTAAGCAGATGATTATCTTTGGTCTGGACAGAGAGCGGCGGGATGCAGTTTCTCCACTCATGACCAGTATTTTACACATGACTGTGGCGCGGAACATTGCCAAAAAGAGGAAAGACCCATTGATAGTTGCACTTGATGAATTACCTTCTATTTATCTGCCTGATTTATTCAGATGGCTCAACGAGTCCCGAAGTGAGGGTTTCTGCGGCATCCTTGGTTGGCAGAATATGGGGCAACTTGAAAAGAATTACGGTAAGGAAGTAGCTAAAACTATTTTAGGGGCTTGTGGTACTAAGTTCGTGTTTAACCCTGGGGAAAATGAATCTGCACAGTTATTCTCCAGCTTTCTGGGAGATGAAGAAATCAAGTACAAACAAAAGAGCCGTTCAACAGGTGGAGGAAAACCTAGTACTACTACTAGTGAGCAAGAGAAGACTAGAAAGCTGTTTGAGTCAGCCCAATTCTTAAAGCTGCCAGCAGGGAAGTGTGTATTTATCAACCCAGCTTATGCTAATAAAAAAGAGGGGTCAATTCCACTATTAAAAACTATTAAAATTCCTCAATCTGTGAAAGATATTGATAAATACAACCAACAGTCCTGGGGGAAATTAGTTAATACATTAGCAAGACGTAGTACTCAACACCCTCCTACGCAAAGGGATTTAGATATCAGGATTCAACAAGTAGACCGGAGATTACCAATTCCGCAAGACCCTGTAGAAGCTGGGGTGCAAGCATTACCTGTTGATAGTTTAAAATCAATTCTTTAGGAGGAGGAGGTGAGAGCTAGAATCAAGGAATTTGCGATCGCTGATTTTCAATACATTCGCCAGTTAGATAAAGCTAAAAAAAGACTGCTAGGAAACATGGTAAATATTTTGGCGAGTACAACTGAGATTGTCAAGACTTTTTCCAAACAGTCGAGTCTCAGACCTTTACTAAAAAAAGTAGGTATACACGTTAAAGTTGTCTTTTGGCGGTTGAAAGTAATTATCGATGAAAAATGTTATGAGCAAATTATCCAGAGATATATTCAAGGTATTGGCTGGTACGACTTACAGTATATAGTTTTTCTAGCAGCAAGGCGCAATTATGTAGAGTTTGATATTATCTTTAATCGCGTCATCTCTAATACTCAAATCATTGATTTGAAATGCTTAGGCGCACACTGGACACAGTACGAAATTTTGTATAAAGCGTACACAGATATTATTAGCATTGCTGACTCGAAATTCTATGTTCGATGAACGTTCTCTAAACTTAATTGCTAACCCTACAATATTTGACAGAGGAGACTACGAAAGGACTCTCAAGATTTTAAATGCACTGATCTCTTTGATTGAAGCATCTGTAGAGCGTTTCCAGTACGAATGGGACAAACTTGCTCATGTTGAAATTGGTGACGATACTTATGTTTTGAAGCCCAATGAATCAGGAGGATATTCTTGGGAGAAAATTGATTATTTTGACCATGATTGGTACGAAGATGAACTAGAGCTAGAAATTACACAAGAGACAGTAAATTCTTCAGCAACTACTGAACAACACAAATCACAATCAGCCCCAGCAAACAACACTACTGCACAATCAGATAAAGCAGAAACACTTAATCAGGAGCCAACATCAAATAATGTACAGTCTCAATCACACCAAGAACTGTTTACCAACGCACAAATACCAGTAACCAGAAGTGAGGAGTTAGCGCCAACTAATACACAGCCCTTATCGCCACTCGAAAATTCTACAATTCTCATTGAACAACAGGCAAGGGAGCAGGAAGCTCTTAGTAAGGAAGATGGGGCCATTTCCCCCTTCCTTTTTGTTGAAGCTTGCAACCACAAACACATAGATCCATCGCATTGGAAAGAACTGGTGGAGGATAGTGCTATCGCTCCAGAAATAGCTGCTCGTAATTTTAAAAGCCTGCATCAGCATGGATGGCAACATCAAGCATGGGAATACTTGATGTACAGCCCTACCATTGACCGCCTGAATACCGGACGACTCACGGATAGTGATTTGAAACGATACAGCCACATTGAAAAAGGTGGGTGGTGGTGTGATGCTGGGGTAGATCCACGCTCTTTTGCTAATCTGGAATCGGGGCAGCAGCCCCTTCAAAAGCTCTGGGGTTGCTACAAACCTAATGAGCCAAGATTTCAGCCAGCTCACAAGCATAAGTCTTCCTGGGCTTGGCAGGCTAAACCGAATACTCTCGGAAAAGTAGACAAACCCGCATCACTCAAAAAAATCAAGTACGAACATCCACCAAAAACCGAATTAAGTATTTTCTTACTGGAAGTGCCGGATGAAATCGCTAACAAAGTCTACTCTAAAGCCGGGGTTAACCCATCAGCGAGCGATCGCCAATCCGGTTTTTGGTACTGCGTCTGGAAGCACAACATACCTATTACTGTCACCGAAGGAGCCAAGAAGACTGCGGCAATTCTTAGTCAAGGTGATGCTGCTATCGGGCTGCCAGGGATAAACGCTGGCTATCGTTCTTGCGATCGGCTAAAAAATCCTATTACTCCCCATTTACGTGAAGAGTTTGCCGTATTCGCTACACCAGGACGTGATATTAAAATTTGTTTTGATTACGAAACCAAGGCTAAGACAAAACGCAGTGTATTTGGGGTAAAAGTAGCGAAGCTGTCACCAGCCGCCACGCGACGGCTGTAACCTTTA
>NZ_JAVRBM010000012.1:0-63092 GCF_034531255.1 Nostoc sp. ChiQUE01b
ACAATGCGATTGTTTCGCCTGACAATGCGATTGTTTCGCCTGACAATGCGATTGTTTCGACTAACAATGCCAATGCACCAATCTAAAATCGGGTTTCATACTCAACTTGAAGTTGATTGTCATCCCCCACATCAGTTGAGCCTCGCATTAGAATTTCGTCATTGACTCGATAGAGGACATTGAAACGGAAAGAGTCATCGCTAGAAAGAGCGCGTGATAAAGAGGCAGAGAAATTTTTATTAATATCAAACACACCTTCCGCTGATAAATTAAGAATTGAAGCTTTTGATGTTTTTGATTCATCATTATTAATAGATGGAGTCGGAAATATCCGAAATTCACTGAAACCAACAGCCTGTCCGATCGCAGTGATAGTTCCTTGTAAACTACCTAAAATGGTAGAACTAGCGAAATTAGTCAGCCCTTGGCCTGCATCTGCTTGACCGAAAGAACCCAGAATTGAGCCACCCAGCAAAGCAACTATTTCTCCCTTACTACGGCTAGGTTCGCTCGTCAGTTCTAGATTCTCACCCAATTTACTAGCTGGCCCGTCTACCCTAGCTTGAACGGTAACGCTACGTAAAGTTCCAAAGTTGTTTACAGAAACATCGCTGACTTCAGAAGACAATGGTGATTCCAAAGTTTGAGTGTTCCTTGCTGATGTTTCCGGTACAATTGCCGTCAGTCGGACATCCAAAGTTGGGTCAAGTCCTTGACTTGGAGTAAACCGCGCAGTTTGTTCATAGCCCCGCGCCAAGGTGAACTCTGTGGAAAATAAACTTAGTCGTCCTCCTGTCAAACGAATGACTCCTTCAGGAAGCGGTTTGGCTAATGTACCATTAATGGTCAAGTCACCTTTAGCGTCAAACTTCAATAGGGGCTGACTTAATGCCGCTCCTCCTGGTACAAAGCTTAGAAAGGACTGAGTTGTAACCCGAATATCTTTGTCTAAAATCAACTTTAAATCTGCAAACTCTACAGGTAAATTGGGTGGAGTTGCGGGAAGAGTGCTTGCGTCTGTTGTCGCCACTGGGTTAGTGCTTCCATCCACTGTAACCACTGGGTTAGGGTTATTATCTGCTGTCGGCGTGACGTTAGAGTTAACCTGTTGTCTATCTAGATTTATCACCTTAGTATCAGCCTCTGCTGTCGCTGCTGATTTTTTAGCAGTAGTAGGCGAGTTGCCAATAATTACCTGACCATCACTCAGCTGAATCTCTCCACCAATTACAGGTTTTAAGGCTGTGCCGCGAATCACGACATCGCCACCAACACCACCTTCATACAGTCCTGCAAGCTTAAAATTGAGTTTGTCTGCTATTGATACTGTCAGGGGATTAGCTGCGGCTTGTTGAGCATCAAAAATTGGCAAGATGCCTGATACAGTTACTTGCCCTTGATTGTAATTACCTTGGATATTTTCAACACTTACCGTACTACCATTAAATAGTGCTGTTCCTGTGACATTCGTTAAAGGATCGGATAAGGCTTCAGCGCGAAAGGTAGCATTATTAAGTGTGGCGTTGCCGTTGATAATTGGTTCGGTTAAAGTACCTTGAACATTTAAATCTACTTTTCCTTGACCATCTACCCAAGCGACTTGATTATTGGTCAACAGATTTAAGAGTGCCAATCCTTCATTTTGCACATTGGCGTTGATGCTGATTTGATTGCTATCCGGTTGCACTTTGGTAAAAGGCAACGGTGCAGGAACGCTACCTGTAACGGCAACTGGCTGCGTTCCTGTTACTAGTAAGGTACTATCAAAATTCAAGCGAGCTTTGTTGTAATCAAAGTTCACCTCTCCTGTTTGTACGGGTTGTTTGTTAAGGGTCGCATTCGCTAGCGCCACTTTCCCTTGAACTCTGGGGTCTTGCAAACTACCTGCTAAAGTGGCATCAGCATTTACATTACCAGTGATATCTACGGGGTATTTTTCGATAAAAGGTTCTAAAAGTGATAAGGGCAAACTGGCTACATTCAATTTTCCAGATAGTTGCTCTGTTCCTAACTGTCCTGAAAATGCCACTAGTCCTTGATTTATCCCCACACTCAAGGGTGAAAGGGTGACGATACCATCGGCGAAACTACCTTGAGCAACAACTTGATTAATGGAGTATTCACCCCATTGCCAGTTAGCACCTTGGAAATTAAAGCCGACATTCAACCCAGATTTTAACGAGCCATTGGCTGTAATTGCTCCGCTCAAAGCACCTGTTAATTCTGCAAGGCTGGGTAAAGATGGGGTTTGTTTTGTTTCAGCTTGCCGTTCTTTTGCAAGGGCTGCTGTAATATTCGAGAAGTATGCTAATTGTGTTTTCAAATCTGCATTCGGCAAGCTGACAGACTCTGTTTCAAGTGCTTCTGCTTTGGCTAACTTCGGAGGCTGCAACCCGGTATTAAGGTCTTGAAAGTCGAAGATATTAAACGCTTGTAAAAGTCTCTGGATTTTGGCTTGGGCAAAATTAGCTTGGAATTGAAATTGCGGGTCATTCCCAGTTTGCACATTGCCACTGAGAGCGATGTTGCTATCGCCAATCCGCAATTGACCATTAGCCAAGCTAGCTGTACCATCAGCATAATTGATACTGCCGCGAAATTCATCGGCTGCAACTCTGGCAACACGAGGCCCGGCGATCGCCACGTCTCCCGCTATGGCATAATTACTCAGATTAACAACTAAATTACCCGATAATTGCCCTGCCAGTGGTTTCAATTGATTGTTAGGTAAAAAGCCGCCAACTAGAGCGATGGGAAACTGTTGGGCGTTGATGAGCAAGTTATCTCCCTCAGTTCTACCTGTAGTAACTGCCTCATCGCGTTTAACTAAAAATGAAGTGGGACGATAATCTGCACCTAAGTTAAGTGCAATCCGATCTTGTTTCCCAGCTAGTCGCAGACTTGCCCCTTGTCCTCCTTGAAAGTTCACGTTTCCGGTTAAAAGTGGGTCAAATGCCAAGTTGCTCACATTGAAATTCCGCAGGCGGATATTCCCATTAGCTTGGGGGACATCTGGAGTTCCTGTCACTTTTCCATTAAAATCCAGTCGCCCTGCTATTGCGACATCCCCAGGAACTTTAAAACCAGTATTTTGTAAGTTGAAATTCTGCGCCAGTACATTTAAATCAAATCCGGCAATTTGGGGTGCGCCAGTTGGGGGAGACTGAATCGCGATCGCACCATTAGCCCTCAATCCTGGGGTACCTGCGTTTTCAACTATAATCTGCTGTCCATTCCACTGAAATTGTGCAGTCAACGGTTTTGCCAGTTGCGCTACTCCTTGGGGAAGGCTGATTTGTCCGGCGGCGCGAATATCTGCAAGCTGGAAAGATTGGGTTGTGCCTGCTAACTGAATATTGCTATTCAGCCGTCCTCGCAGTTGTGGTGAAAAACGGTTGAGTTGAATTTGAGAAGTTTTGACAGATCCTTGCCAGCGTTGTTGTGCAACTTCACCTCTGGCTCTGATTGTCCCGCCTGCGACGTTCACAACTGCATCGGGAAAGACGATATTCTCTCCTTGTTTGGTAACAACAACTCGTCCGCTGGTGGGATAGGTGGCACTAGGCGCTTGTACCCGTGCTACTGTTTGCAGATTGCTCAGAGTGCCGGAAATATCGGCATTTGCTGAGACATTCCCAATGGCAATCGAGGGTGAGGAATTGTAGGCTTTAGCGATCGCATCTCCTGGTATATTTTTTGCTTGCACATTCAACGCCACCCTACCTTGAGGTGCAAGCTGAACTCGTCCGCTAGCTGTGACTTGCCCTCCCACATCTGGATTTGCTTGAACGCGAGAAACATTGACATTTAGCGGTGTACCCAGAGAACCAGTAACTTTAGCGTTCGCAGATATACCACCAACATTAATGGGAGTGGAAATGCCGTAACCTTGAGCGATCGCATTTCCTGGGATACCTTGAGCTTGAATATCTACGCCTACCTGACCTTGAGGAGCGAGTTGAATTTGACCATTGGCTGTGATTTTCCCTCCGGCTGGCGGTGTTATCTGAACATTGGAAACATCAAGTTTCAAAGGCTGTTTACGAAGTGAGCCAGAAATTTGAGCTTTTGCTGAAACATTGCCAACTGTGATCGGGAGAGTAACGCCGTAGGTGCGTGCTAGTATATCTCCTGATATCCCATCAGCTTGAGCATTAAATATTACCCCATCTTTGGTTCCCAGATTAGCTTGACCGCCGCCTGTAATTTGACCGCCAGCTGCGGGGACTATTTTCAAATTGGAGACAGCAAGTTGAGATGCAGTTTTAGATGCATTCAAGCGAAAATTAGTGTTGATGGTATTAAATTGAACGCGGTCAACTTGAATCGGTTTGGTGTTACTTACTGTACCACTGACGACTGGTTGCTCAAGTGCGCCGCCTACTTGAATATTTGCTTGAATTTCGCCACTAGCTGGGACTGACGAATTTACTTTCAGGGTATCTAAGATATTTTTCGCAGTAACTGGTTTGATCTGAGCAGAGACATTAAAACCTGTTTGAGTATTAATTGTTCCATTAGCCAGAATGGGAACTTTGCCAAAGTTCGTACTCAGATTATCTAAAGTAACTGTCTGACCCTGAAATAGAAATTTCCCATTAAAATTAGAAATCGGCTGAGGAATATTTTGAATTTTCGCGGTAATTTGATTAGCTGTAGCTGTTCCCGTAATTGCGATGTCTGAAAGTTTTGGTGGAATCTGAACTCCTAAGTCAGCATTTAAATACCCTGCTTGTAGAGCGATCGGTAACTGAATTAATCTCGTGATATCAGATGCTTGTAAATTTTGGGCTGAAAGCTGGACGTTAGTTTGTTGAGCTTTTAGTTGGGTTTCGCCAACGATTTTAACAGCGCCTCCCCTAGTGAATTGAGTATTGAAGTCATAACCGATCCTTTGATTTCCATCTGAAAATCGGGCAATACCACCAACTTGATCTAATATTACTGAGTCTTTTGGTTTAGTTGGTGCAGTGAATGGCACCAACTCTATATCGCCATCTTGAATTTGAAGTGACTGCAACTCAGTTTGAATAAAACCTTTTCCTTCCCCAGCCTTAACTTGGGCTGTCACCCAACGACCATCTTTATCTTGTTGAACGTAGACATTGGGTTGAATTAAGGTGACATTTAATGCTAATTTTCGGCTAAGAAGGAGTTGCAACGGCGAGAACTGCACCTCTAAAGCTTTTGCTACCACCTGATCTCGATCGCTAGTAGTTGCTGGTATCGATAGAGAGCTAAATCTCAGACTAGAAAGCGAAAAACGTTCAACGTTGCCAACTTTTACTGGACGCCCCAGTAATTGCTCAAGATTTTGCTGTACTAATGGTGCTAAATCTTTGTATATATAGTTTCTAGCCCACCAAGCACCAACTATAATTCCAATTAGCAAAATCCCACCCAGAGCCAAACTGGTACGTCCTAAAAGCAGGAGCCACAAACGACGATTAGATGGTTCCTGATTGTTTTTTGATTTTGGCGATCGCGTCATCATTGTTACTAGTACCAGTAATTTTTTCTGGAGTGAGGCTAGAGACAAATTAGTTAGTTGTATCAGCAAGTTACAAAATATAGTTTCACAATATTAAGACTTACGCAAGAACTTTGTGGCAAGCCGCTTGTATTTTCTAGGAGAGGCTGCGCCAATAAGACGCATTTGCAGTGCGTCTATGTTATTTCATAATTTTGTGTAATTCCTGAATTATTAACAAGATTCGCTACTTTGTAGAGAAGTAGCGAATTTGAGCTTTTCAATTACTGTTTTGCAAACCCAATCAATCATCAATTGGATCGTCAATCATTTCTGGTACTAAAGCTGGGTTACTTCTACGTTCGGCTGGTGATTGCTCTCGAATAACATCGTCTATTCTTGCAGGGTGTTTAATTTTGTCCAGTACCTCTGGACTTAATTGTAATGCATCGCCTTCTGGATTAGACTTTTCAGCTTGACTAGGAACTGTTTCCTTATTCATAACTATTTCCCTAAACCCTAAACTTATATGCCAAGCTTAAGTTCTTCTATGGTGGGGTACACACTATCTTGCGACTTAATTTCACATAATAATAAGTGAGAAAGGCGTGAGCTTTAACGAAACAGAAGAAAGGTGTCACTCGCCAGAATTGAGAATGAATTTTGAACAAAAGAGCGGATAGCGCAGCATTAGCGAGTATTCGTACTCTTACAGAGAAGCAAGCTCGCAAGAGCGTCTCGTAGAGAGTGTCACATCTGAATTCTGACCATAACCGAGCTTCTTTGCCTCCACTCCTGAATTCTGACTTCTGAATTCTTCAAGAATTGTGGTTTTTGGCTGACCCAGAGAGTAATGTTATAAAAAATTGACATTGTTGCCATTAAGAAACACGTAGACTGCGATTATTGTCATGTTTTCATGACAATAAGATCCCAGAAGGGCTGATAAATTCGTGAAACAGCCAAAAAACCCACCTCATACCCCTTGATCCCTAGATATGCTTAGTGGTTAATATATACTTAACAAACAGAAATCCTCCGATCCCAAAGAAATGCTGATTTTGGCATCATAAGGAATTGAAAGGATATTGACTCAATTTAAAAACAGATTAAAAAACTTAAAAACTGGGCAAAACCAGGAGTCAGGATAAAAAATTCATCTGGAGTGGATGACATTTTACATAGCATTCTTTAACCAGGGGAAATCATTTACCGCTTAAACTACTGGAGGCCAAATTAATGGCAAAAGAACGCCCGCCACTAGAGGAGATGACCTTACGTCAACTACGCAAAGTTGCTAGCGAATATAGCATCTCTCGCTATAGCAGAATGCGTAAATCACAACTGCTGACATCAATACAAGAAGTCCAGCGTAGCAAAAACTTACTCAGTCCATCTCGTTCATTGGAGGCACAAGAAACCGTGGAAGCTGCAAAGTTTGAATTAGGTCAGGAAGATCGTACTGGCGGATCTTTGGCTGATGTTGATGAAGGACTCGCAGATTTACCCTCTGGCTATGGTGAAAGCCGGATTGTACTTTTACCGCGCGATCCTCAATGGGCTTACACTTACTGGGATGTTCCCAATGAACACAAAGAGGAACTGCGTCGCCAAGGCGGACAACAACTGGCACTAAGGATTTATGATGTCACCAACATCGATATCGAATACCAAAGCCCACATAGCATTCAAGAATATCCTGCTGATGAGCTAGCTAGAGAATGGTATCTACCAGTTCCAGTTAGCGATCGCGATTATGTAATCGATATCGGCTATCGTGCTGCTGATGGTCGCTGGTTAGTACTAGCTCGTTCTAGTAAAGTACACATTCCTCCCGTTTATCCTTCTGACTGGATTGAGGATGTCTTCATTACTGTAAATTTTGAAGAAGATTTACGTAGCAAAACTCAGTACGAACTAGTTCCCCCTGCGAAGAAGGTTCCAGCTACCGCCAATGGAAATGCTGTGGTAAATGGCAACGGCAACCCCATCTACGACGAAATATTTGGTTTAGCGGAATCTGCCGAAGCACAACGAGTTGCTGGTTCTATCTTTGGCTCCCAACAAGGTGCAGTGCGTCCTGAACAAGCCATCAGCTCTTACATTTTCCCATCGGGTGTGGGTCTGTGGGCAACTCCTACCGTGTCTGGCTTAACCGCTTCCGGTGCAGGAATGTCAGGTGTTGGCTTCTCGGCTTCTGCCGTCCCAGTGCGTCCACGCAAGTTCTGGTTAATTGCCGATGCTGAGTTGATAGTCTACGGTGCAACTGAACCCGATGCTACTGTAACCATTGGTGGCCGTCCAATCAAGCTGAATCCAGATGGAACATTCCGCTTCCAGATGTCCTTCCAGGATGGTTTAATTGACTACCCAATTTTGGCTGTAGCTGCTGATGGTGAGCAAACCCGGTCAATTCAGATGAAATTTAATCGTGAGACACCATCTCGGAATACTAACACCAAAGAAGAAGCTGTCTTAGAATGGTTTTCTTAAGTTTTGGTTCTGAGATTGACTCCAGACTGAAATTTTAAATTATTCCCCGCTATAGTAATTCTGTAGCGGTTTTTTATATAGGAATCGTATTTGATTTCTGAAATTATCTACGTAGTTGGGGAGTAGGGAGTAGGGCTGAAGGCTTTTCGAGTTGTACGGAGTTTTTTCAAAAATCAAATCATAGTCCTATATATTATTATGTCTACAAAAAAATTATTTTTATTATTTATCTTGATAATCAGTGCAAGCTTATTATCAGGTTGCCAAAAGATTGAGGCAAATTTAGTCCCAAAAGCGTCTAAAAGTTGCCCTGGCAAAGATGCCAAGTTCAGTATTGATTTTTTTAAAACCAATAATCAAGGAGAAAAAAATCCCAAAGGTATTAACAATGTGATTATTTTTAATCCCAAATCAGCAGAATTAGATTTTAAAGTTAATGTTGGTCTATCTCATAAACTTTACGCCAAAGATAGTAGAGGTAAACTACGTAAAGAATATGTAGCAAAACAGTTTCATGAACTCATCGCTGATGAAAATGCCAAGTTAAACGGACAGCTACCCATTGCTGCAATTAATGCCGACTATATAGATACTGATGATAAACCACAAGGCTTAAATATTTCTCGTGGTGTAGAGTATTCAGGAGCATTTAAAAATAAACGTTCTTCCTTTGGGATATCAGGAGGTACACCCCAGCAGCGACAGGCTACTATTCAAGCTGGCAGAAGAACAAATAATATTCTCAATTACAATTTAGTGGGCGGTAATGGCAGATTTTATCGTCAGGGTAAGTTTAAAGATATTTGTCAAGATTTGGGAGAATTTGCTTGTAAAAATGCAACTAATCGCTCTCTGGCAGCTATCACTAATCAAGGCTATGTAATCTTATTAGTTAATGATTTGAAAGCTAATTCAGATATTGAATTATCTCAACTTAATCAAGAGTTATTGCCAGATATGTTTGATAATGTCTTGGAAGGTATTGCTAACAACAACTGTTTAGGTAAGATTCAAGAAGGGATTTTATTTGATGGAGGTATGTCTCCAGGATTGTATTATAACCAGAAAACTTATGTAGAAAACCTTGGGCCGATTGGTTCAGTTTTTTTGATTTACAAAAAATAAAGTTTAATATCAAGTTCGGCAAATCACTTACGATATGTCATTGCGAATGCAACGTACTCCTTTCCTACGGAACGCTCCGCGAACGGAGAAGCAAGCTACGCGGCAGCGTCTCGTAGAGAAGTGGAATGTTCGCCCTTGGCGTTCCCGAACGCGAGTGCGTCTCCGTCAGGAGAAGGGTAGCAATTCGCTTGCCTTTGGGATTGCTACCCTTCTCCTAGCAAAGACGCTGCGCGAACGCTCGCAATGACATAAGTATTAAGTCGAACATGATATAATAAGTCATTAACCGGACTTGATATCATTGGTTATTTACAAATGACCAATAACTAATGGCTAATTCACGAATTAATGCTTATTTACGACTTTGTGATTCATCTTGATTTTTAGTTTTTTGATGAGAAAAGCGAATTCCTACAAAGATATCGTAAATAAACTCTAAAAAGTCTTTCTTTTGCAGTAACCCTGAAGTTTGATAACAGCCTTTTTCATCTAACAAAGGCTTCATCAAATAGTACGTAGACTGATATTTGTACCAGGGAATACAAGTCCATAAATGATGAATTAAATGGTAGTTCTGACCTAAAATCAGGATGTTAAGAATTGGGCTTGGGTATACACGAGCATTTTTCCAGCGATCGCGTTCAACAAAGGGACGATGAGGCAAATAATCAAAAAATAATCCCAGTATTAATCCCACTATACCAGAAGGTACAACCCAAAAATTGAGAACGTACATTAAAAAATGATATTGAACCGAGATATAAAAAATTGCAACAACAATTAAGCGGCTAATTAACCATTCCCATAGCTCATATTTGCGCCACAGTCGCCGTCGAAAGAAAAACACCTCATGGGACAAGAATCGAAATGCAATTAACCACAACGGGCCACCTGTAGAAACAAAATGATCTGGGTCATCTTTGGGATGGTTAACATGAGCGTGATGCTGCAAATGTACTCGTGTAAACACTGGGAAAACGAACCCTAGCATCAGGGCGCTACCATGCCCTAATATGGCATTAATGACTCGATTGCGGTGGGCAGATTGGTGACAGGCATCATGAATTACCGTTCCAGCACAATGCAAGGCAATAGTGTTAAAACCAAAACATAGCCAGTCTGGCCATTGCCAAAGCCAATAACCACAATGAGATGACACGAGTACTGTCACAGATGCAAAAAATAGTAGTAATGTAGGATTGAAATCACCAGGAGGCGCTAATAATTCCTTTGGTGGAGCTTTCAGCAGTTTTTCTGCTTTCGAAGTTACCGTTCTTACTTCTGGATCTACTACGTCTTTAAAGATGACTTCCAAGTTGTTGCCATTTAGCTTTTTATAGTCATCAACGGCTGGGTCGATGATGATTAGGCTTTTGTCCGGGATGTCAAAAAAATTAGGATCTAAAGAGGTCATAATTTTCCTGGTCTTGATTCGTTGATAAAATGAGCTTGAAATCCCAAACTCAGCCAGCACAGAATAGATTTCTTGCCCCGATTAGAGAGATGAAAAGATTGAAAATTTAGCCAATACTCTTCTCTGTTCAAATTAGGTATGAACTGTAAGAGATAGAGAATAGAAAAAATTTGGAATTCCTTGTTAAACTACACACATAAACAAAATATTTGATTTTTCATTTCGAGAGTGAGTCCTGTTACTCATAATGCCAGCGACAACGGTATACATAGATTTTGGTTTTATATCGACATTTATCGATTTGCCCAGGCAATGTTTTTTCCGATGTGCTGAAATGACATTTTGTTATTGCTTTTGTAAAAAACAATTTTCAACAATATAAAGAATACAGTTATTTGAACGATCAACGCAAGAGTTTTGTCGGAATTTGACGTATAATAAAAATATTTTAGGCACAGATATCATACTTTTAACAAAAATGCATATTTTATTTGCTTAAATAAAACATGATCTTTTTCCTCACAGATGCAATAAGTATATATACCTGCGATCGCTTACTCCCCTTTCGATTTCATGTAGTTGCTGTCTTCTTCTTTTAACCAAAACTCCAGCGCGGCAGTGTACTGGTAGCCAGAACGAACCATAATACTTATTTGTCGAGCATACCACTTCCTACTTTGATTCTGAGTTTGAGGCTAGCTAAAATATCAAATTTCTCTACCTAACAATAAAGATTTTGCTATGCGTCAATTATTACTAGTTTTGTCCAGTATCCTAACTCTCAGCAGTTTAGATACTTCCGCCATCACAATAGCAGGCACAACGCCTGATGTATCTGAGATGCGCTTAGTTCAAAAGCTCAACTGCAATAATCCTCAAACTCAAGCAGCAATTAATGAATGTACGAAGTTATCTTATCAGAATGCAGATAAAAAACTAAATCAAGTTTATCAACAATTGGTATCTACATTAGAAAGGTCTAGAAAACAGAAATTGATTGCTGCACAGCTAGCATGGCTCAAGTTTCGAGATACCAATTGTGAGTTTGAGAAAAGCAAATATGAGGGCGGAAGTATTGCCTCTAGCATTTATTCTGGTTGTTTGGAAAAGACCACAAAGCTGCGTACCCAACAATTACAAGAATATCTCAAAGTTGACCCTTAAGCTGAAGCTGAAAGTCAGTGTAGAAGAAGCTTTTAGAGATTAGACTTCTTGCATGAATTAATGAGCTTTCACCCTAAATCCCTCTCCCACATTTGGAAGCTACCGTGTACACACAAGTTGAATTACCCCCCTTAATCCCACGCCAGATGCTTCAAGTCGGGCATTGCCCGCCCAACGCACTGGCTTCCCGATGTATTAATATTGGGGGGAAACCGGAAAATCCAGTTCCCTCCTCTTTGCAAGGGCAGGGTTAGGGTGGGGTAAAACCCTGGTTAATCTAGCTATTTCAGACTTGTGTGTACACTGTAGCATTTGGGAAAGGGACTTTGACATTTGCATTTGTGCAAGAGGTCTATTGAGTCAGAGACTCAATGAATACATTCCCAGGCTGCTGCCCTGCCTGGGAACGAGGAAAGTTGTCACTGGGAACTAGACTAATTATCTTTTTCTGAGATTAACGCAAACCTAAAATTTCGGAAATCGCGGCTACAATATCTAAATAAAAATTGCCTTTCACCGCCCGAAACAACTCAAATTTAGAGTCAGGGGCCCCAAAAAATGGTCTGAGAAACCATCCTAACTGCATACCAACAAAGGCATAAAGCAATAACCAGGATCTTAAAATAGTGGTGCGGGTTTTTTTGCCAACTTCATCTTGTTGAGAAAGTAATTGCATTCCCTCATAAAGGAATTTCACGCCAAATATGCCTGTGATACCAAAAATAAATACATTCAGCAGTTTAAAAAATTGATAAGAATCGGGTGTAGTAATCAGAAAAAATAGCGTAACTGGTGCCAAGCTAAATAAAAGTACGCTAATCACTGATACAGATGTGAGTAATACAACGAAATGCTGTAAAATACTGCTCCGAGAACCAAACAAAACATTAAAAAAGAACAAAGTTGGGAAACAAATAATCAGTGTGATTAAATAGAATACCGGAAGTTTAATAGCACCAGATAATGCCTGTCCCCAACTGTGGGATGCACCGATAATTGCTCCATAAAGGGCAAAGAAAATGGAACTAGATACGAATAGAGAAGTGATTTTATTTTGTAATCGCACTCCCTGACGAATTTCTTCTAAAAATGACTGGCGATCGCGCAGTAAATTAACCAAAACACCAAACTGTTGAATTCCGCGATTTTGCTTTTTTAGCATATTTTTATAGGTTGTGTTTTTTGTGGAATTACTAATGAATAATTAACGAAATCCCAAGAGATAGCTAATAGATTTAATGACGCTTAAATAGAAATTACCTTCTCTTTCGCGGAATAGTTCAAAGAGAGAACCCGGTGTGCCAAAAAATGGTCTGAGAGTCCATCCTAACTGACTGCCTACGAAAGCGTAAAGAAATAGCCAAAATTGTAAAATTTTCTGGCGTGTCTTACTACCTTCATTATCTTGTTCTAAAACTAAACTCGTGGCTTGATATAAAGACGAAACACCAATAAATCCAGTGATGGCAAAGATAAAGACATTTAACAAAATTAGAAATTGGTAATTATTGGTAGTAATCAAGAAAAACAGTGTGATTGGGGCAAAGCTAAATAAAAGTACACTCGTAACTGAAACCGCAGTTAAAACTAATGCTAAATGCTGGGCAAAAGTTCGCTTGGAACCAAAAATAATGTTAGCAAAGAACAACGTCGGGATACAAATCAAAAGTGTGATTAAATAAAGAGCCGGGAGTTTAATGGCGGAAGATATAGCTTGCATCCAACTATGGTATGCACCAATGATTCCGCCATAAGCAGCAATAAATAAGGAACTGCAAACTAGCAAAGAAATAATTTTGTTTGGTAATCTCGTACCTTGGCGAATTTCCTCTAGGAATTCTTGGCGATCGCGCAGGAATCCAATCAGCACTGCAAAGTATTTGATTCCTGAAGATTTCCGTTCAATCATGTTATCCTCACACCGATATTATTCTAAGTTTTATCTGAGTAATCACCACCAGAACCATACTTCCAAGCATCAATCAAACGATGCCAATAATATTGTTGTTCGTTCGGTTGATTCTTAATCCATGTTTCTAGCATTGGACTTAGCAAAAGCAAGGCAGTGTAAACACCTAAATTACTGTAATGTAACATCCAATCTAACAAACTTGCCAAACCTACTTGCGGAATTATCTTGACAACTAATAGAGGATGATATAAACCAGTTTTTAACAGTGTTTGCGTTAGTGCTGAAAACTGCACTATATCTTGTAAAAATGGTTTTAGCACTGGTGTACCCAACTGTTGCATTTCTTGAAATACTGCTGAGAGTAATTGGTTAATTTGATCTGAGGCAATTTTCTGATTTACACCAACACTCATCGCCCTTTGAAACAACCAAGTAACAGTCAAACTTGGCTGATAAGGTTGCAGCAGTGTTAACGCTTTTGCAGATAATTGTTCTGTTTCCAGGGCTTCGGAAATGCCATAAGTTAAACGCTTCAGGTGACGCACCATTGCCCCAAAACCACCAAAACTTAAAGGAGATTGACTACCACTGCTATCTCCGGCTGGGAGAATGCGATTCCAAGGGGTTTTTAGCGGACTTTGGCGATAAGTGGGAAAGAAACCAAATAGTGCCCGTTGAAATTTCAGCTTGCTCAATTCCACTCCCTGATATTCTGGTAAAAGACGCAGATATTCCTCAAATAGAGCTTCTAAACTCAAGCGTTGGGGATGTGCATCCATGTAGGTAAACAAGTAAGTGGTTCTCCCATCCCTGGCTGGAAAGGCTTCCCAGAAGTACTGGCATTGATTTTGCAAAGATGTAAATGATAATAATAAATCGCCTGAGTTATTTTCTGGAAAACCTTGGGCGCAACTTCCCACAACCAAGCATAAAGCATCTGGTTTTTTGCCTTGGCGTGCTTGTTGGGTGATGGGTGAAAAATGTCCCATCGCGTCGATTAATAAGCGAGTTTTGAATTGATTATTTACCATCACCCCGTCGGGATGAACCACTGCTTCGCTAAAAAGTGTGTTTTCTAACAACTTTCCACCTGCGGTGAGAAATCGGGTTTTCAAGGTAGCTAGTAGATAAACTGGATCTACGCCGATATTCAAAACATCCTCTACCCAAACTTCTGTACCGCCAGCAAAACTAACTCGTGCTGGGTTATATTGAGTCGCGATCGCACTTGCTAATTCTTCCTCTGTTAACAAGTTCAATTCCACAAATACATCTAATTCTTTGCGAGAAATATTCCATTCTTGTTCCCTTCCCCGCAAAATACCCCGTTCTAGCAACGCCACCCGCAACCCCTTCACCGCCAAGGCGCAACCAATTAAAATGCCCAAAGTGCCACCGCAGATTAGCACATCGAAATCTACAACGCCTAAAGGCTGTTGACTTTCTTTAACTAAGGTTGGTACTGGTGCGGAGTTTTCACGCACAGATGTTAAGATGCGATCGCCTTGGCGTAATCCTGCTAAAACATCGCCGGGTAATTGGGAAAGAATTTCTTCAGTTAAAGACATTTTGGAAAAATTCAACTCTACATTCCAAAACTACCTGAGAATGAAGAAAGTAGATACGATATTATTTTTGGAGAGCTACGAGCGTGGTCAACAATAATAATCAAATACTACCATTACCCTCAGAGGTTCACAGCGAAGAGTTAGAAGGCGTTGTGCAAGTGTTAGCAAACGTAACTAAGCTTCCTGCTGAAGTGGTTAAGCCACATTTAGATGCATTGCTTGAGCGGTTGATGAAATCAAAAGAGGAGCAACCATTTTACAAAACTGCAACGGCTCTTGAGTGGATAACAGCTTTTCGGGAATGGGCAGAGAGCCATAGGAGAGATACGCCCTTACTATCAGAGTATGCTTTAAGTCGGGCAGGAATATACGATGATGAGGAATCGGAAGATATTTAAGTGACTTATCTTGTCGATACCAACTTATTGCTACTAAGCTTTTATTAGGATAAAAATACGATGGATAGTATAAAAATCCGGTCGCATGTGGGTAAAGATGGTATTTTACATTTAGATATCCCAGTAGAAATGCCAGATACAGAAATTGAAGTTACGGTAACAATTCAAAGAGTTACACCACAACAACGGGGCTGGATGCCTGGGTTTTTTGAAGAGGTAATTGGTGGTTGGGTAGGAAAACCGCTAGAACGGGCAGAACAGGGAGAATACGAAACTAGGGAGCCGCTATTTTGATTTATCTGCTCGATTCTAATGTCTGTATCCGCTTAATAAATAATAGTAGTCCTGCGGTAACAACTCGACTGGCATCCCAACAACCAGAAGATATTTTAGTTTCTACAATAACCCAATTAGAACTGTACTATGGTGCTTACCGTAGTGCCCAACAGGAGAGAAATTTAGAAATATTGCAACGTTTTTTTAGTCAGTTTATTATTATACCTTTAGACCCAGAAGCCGCAAGAATAGCAGGGAGAATTCGGGCTGAGTTAGGTCGAACTCACGAGAACTTAAAAATCGCAGGCAATAATTTATTAGACATAGGAGTGAAAAAGAATGTAGAGACGTAGCATTGCTACGTCTCTACAATGGTTCTAGATAACACATATTTAATTTCTGGAGATGTCTATTCATTTCCAAGCGTTGGGACAGATGGATTAAATCAGTTTACTTTTTTTAAAGTACCAGTAATTACTGAACCTGTATCAGTTTGGATAAGAAAGATTTCTTTGCCTCCATCAACAATAATACCGCTTAAAGAACCATCACCATATACCAGCACCGTACAATCTTGTTTAACACTATAGAGTCCTGACACTGCCTTGTTTGTAGATACAGTACCGTTAGTGCTCTGAGTAACTGTTCCTTGAAAATTTCCCGTTCCATTAAACTTGTAGAAACCAACTTCAGCTAGAGGCGTTTCTAGGAAGGTTCCAGTGAAGTTGATTCCATAGCTACCTGTTATGGTTGCATTATTACAAGAAGGCGTAGGTTCGGCGTTCACCTTTTGAGAGATAGCGTCTAAAATGGTCAATGCTGACACAGTACCAATTATTAACGTCGTAAAAAAGCCTTGGATTTTAAAGTTCATCATATTCATCAAATCAAGACACCTTGGCATAAATATTCACATAGAACTTACGCACTGTACAAACTAATCATGGTATGAATTTACCAAAATAGGTTGTTTTAAGCTTTGATTAATTATTCTTGGATAGTAAATAAACACGCGCTATAGGGGTTTAACAATGCGCTTTACCCCTACGACAGATATGGTTTTTCAAACCATCTATTATTTGGTATTTCTATCAATACGTAAGTCCTGTGACACTAAAAGATTACTATTAAATGACTTAACTTGTAAATACTACGAGAAAGTAAAAATAAAATTTTTTACACCTTTGAGGTTAGCGTTGGTGAAGTTTGCCCCTCGGATGTCGGTATAACTAAAGTTTGCACCCGCAAGGTCTTGTCCTTTGAAGTTGCGTTCTCGGAGATTTTGACCGGAGAAGTCTAAAGCTATGTTCCACTTTACAGAGGTGAGCAAATTTTACTATACACTCACCCCTGTAAATTCAGGAATGGTTAGATATATTTGTTAGTTGAGCTTCAAAGGTGCAACTTCGAGGTTCAAAGGCGCAATTTCGAGGCTCAAAAGGTCATCGTTGAGTCTCAGAAGGTCAACGTCGAGGCTCAAAGGCGCAACTTCGAGGCTCAAAGGTGCAACTTCGAGGATAAAAGGCGCAACTTCGAGGCTCAAAAGGTCAACGTTGAAGCTCAGAAGGTCAACGTCGAGCTTTAGAAGGTCAATATTGAGCCTCAGAAGGTCAATGTTGAACTACAGCCACTGATTACCGCCCTTTCACTATGAGATTATCTACATAACCAGGACTTATGCACTCAAAAGTGAAACTTCGTTCGCATGGCGTGCGCGAAGTGTACTTCCCCCTGCAAGAACTGCGGTCTAAATGATAAGTCTTTAACCGGACACGATATTAGACTGCTCCGGGTTGATCAGTCTCAAACGGATTTAGCAGCTCAAGTTGGGCAATCCAACGGAAATCATCTATGTTTCTCGTTATTAAAGTTAATCTGTGTACCAAAGCAGTTCCGGCAATAATGGCATCTCCTAAAGTCATTCGCCTTTGTTGTCGTAGGATTACCGCTTCATTTAACACATTTTGAGATATCGGTAGAACCTGAGCAACTTGAAAAAACTCCTCGAAATACTGGCGTTGTGGTTCTGTAAGCAGATGATAGCCTAAGACTTCAAGGTAACTAAGTGCTGATACCGCAGGTGCATACTCAGCAATTAACTCTCTCAATTGGGCGTACTCTGGTTGAGCAGAGTAGATAATGATGTTGCTATCAAGAAGCACCTTTCATCGTCCTGGAAGTGAACGATCTTGACGGATTTCCCTTTGCCACGCAACTGGGTCAACGTTTAGAGTTTGACTTTTAGCGAGATTGTTCAATATTTCAGCCATTCTACGCCCGCGTGACTTTGCTTCTAGGGCTGGTTCGTTTTCAAGAAATGTAACGTGGACTTGGATTTGTTGATCTCCGAATTTAGGTACTTCATCAATCCACTCTAAACGGCTTCCCCTCAACCAAGCCTTAAATGTTTTTAGCATTGTTAAATCAAATTTGATAATTACTCTAAACTCATCTCATGATATAGGAATCATATTTGATTGGGTGAAATTATCTATGTAGCTGGGGATGGTGGGGCCCCCTCTGGGGATAAGGGGTAATGGGGAGTAGGGAGTAGGGAGTACGGAATAGGGCTGAAGGCTTTTCGAGTTGAGGGCGAGTTTTTTCACGCAATAAAATCATAGTCCTATAGCTTGGAAGCCAAAATACGTAATGTCAGACCATCTGATGATCGCTATTTTCATAGCTACATCAAATTGTCTATTTTGAGCGATGTCTGATGACAAGCCCTTCTCTACGAGAGGCTGCACCAACGGGTTCGGGGGTGACGCTCTTACGTCGCTAACGCTACGCTAACGCAAGACGCTCGAGGACTCGCTAACGCTGCGCTAACGACGGGAACCGCCATCGCTCTTAGCGTCTCCCCTTCTCCCAAAGGGAGAGGCTAACGCCAAGGGAGAAGACTGCGACCCCCTCACCGATGCAGCGTCTATGCATGGTAAGCTTCCGTGGCTTCTTGGGGACTTGCGTTCACTTCAGTTTTGCAATTTAATTCCTACTCAAAATTCTATAACAGTTTACAAGTGCGAATTTTAGCGATCGCGTCTTAATTCTTAAGAGTGCTGTTCAGTCCCTAATATCCAAACTAGGGAACTAGCTGAAAGCCCATACCTACATGGGTGAAGTGAGCATCTTCGGTGAGGATCGTTGTAATACCAAATTCTTGCATGACAACCATTGAGGTCAGATCAGTAAAAGAAATTAGAGGTTTATCGATAAACTTAGAACGGAATGCCTCAGTTAGGGAAAAGCGTTCTTCAGTAATGCGAATTAAATAAAAGTTATTGGCTGAAAAGGCCGACAGCAGCACTTTCATGGATTGGTCTGCTAGAAGTGCTGGGAGTCGTCGAAAAAAGAAAGTAATCGTCTCGTCAAGGACATAATCTGTTGTATAAATTTGTCCATTTTGAGCGCTCGCATATTGATAAGCTTCTATGGCTTCTTGGTGATAACGTTCACTTTTGTCATGGAGCGTGAGCCAGCCCCATATATCAATAAAAAGCTTATCCACCATAAAATTCGTCGTCTAAGTTGGTAGCTAGAGAACCGTGAGATACTGCACCAATGAAATCTGCAAGGGGATCGCTGCTTTGGTTGGCTAGGTTGGATGCTGGTGATTTTTGGGTACCTGCAAGTTGTTGAACATACTGCAAAACGTCTTTTAGATGTTGCTCTGGCAGTTGTTCAATAGCGTCAAAGATAGCTTGTTTCGTTGTCATGGCAATAGCTCAATGTCGCTTTCAGATTATTAATATTTTATGTGCTAAACTGCGGTTCGCTCACGCCCAGAAACTATAGCCGAGTCTATTATGTGGATATAGGCACTGCACAATAAATTGCATTACAGGAAATACTAATGGAACGTTCAAAAATAATTGCTATTCTTACAGGTGCGATTTCGGTCATTTTAGCGATCGCCTACCTCATCCTAGTCCAACTCTTGGACTACCGGGACATGAAACCCGCCCCCATTAGTCAACTTGTCTCGCCACCTGTCATTACTATCTCTCACTGGCAGGTTGACAAAATTACCAAAATATAAACTACAGTTAGTCGATTTATCGAGACGCAATCAATAGCGTCTCTTGTCATTTATATCAATTGAAAAAACTAATGATAACTATTGATTCATCTCTTACTCAATACATAGATAAGAATAAATACTTATTATTCCTTGCTTGAATAGTCCACTATATATATAAGAAATAATTAGAGTTGTTATCTCAAATTTATTTAACAAAGTAATTCCTTTTTGCTTGATATAACGGTAAGCTATTTCTAACAAAATTAAGCAAATATAAATTTGCCTTATCTCATAGGCGTAGTCTGTCGTAGACATCGCTGGGTTAACAGGGATCAACGCCAGTTGATTTAAAACTCATAATTTTTGATGACAATTAGAGAGGTGAGTTGATGGCTCAGTTTCTACTTGAGACTGTTTGGCTAGTTCCGTGCTATGCCTTAATAGGTGGCTTGTTAGCCGTGCCTTGGTCGCCAGGGATCATTCGGAAAACGGGGCCAAGACCGGCGGGTTATGTAAACTTGGTAATGACATTTTTGGCGTTTGTGCATAGTGCGATCGCCTTACAAGCAACTTGGAATTATCCAGCCCAAGCAGTATTTATTCCTTGGTTATCTACCGCTGGTTTAGACCTGACTATTGCTTTGGATATATCCTCAGTCACTGTCAGCGCTTTGGTTGTGATTACTGGCTTGAATTTGCTGGCGCAGATTTATGCGATCGGCTACATGGAAATGGATTGGGGTTGGGGACGCTTTTATTCTTTGTTGGGATTATTTGAAGCCGGATTATGTGCCCTTGCTTTGTGTAATAACTTGTTTTTCAGCTATGTAATTTTGGAAGTTCTAACGTTAGGAACCTACCTACTAGTTGGCTTATGGTTTAGTCAGCCATTGGTAGTTTCAGGTGCAAGAGACGCTTTCTTAACCAAACGGGTGGGAGACTTATTCTTGCTAATCGGCGTGTTGGCATTATGGCCTTTAGCTGGAACTTGGAATTATACAGAATTAGCTGAATGGGCGGCTACTGCGAACGTCAACCCGACAACTATGGCACTGGTAAGTTTAGCTTTAATTGCTGGGCCGATGGGTAAATGCGCCCAATTTCCCCTGCATTTATGGTTAGATGAAGCGATGGAGGGCCCTGTTCCTAGTACGATTTTGCGGAACTCGGTAGTAGTAGCTAGTGGTGCATGGGTGCTGATTAAATTGCAACCTGTGTTAACCATCTCGCCCATAGCTTCCTCGGCGATGGTTGCGATTGGTGCGGTGACAGCCGTTGGTGCTTCTTTAATTGCGATCGCTCAAATCGATATGAAACGCTGTCAATCCTATTCTGTCAGCGCATACATGGGTTTAGTATTCATCGCTGTGGGAGTGCAACAAGACGAAGCAGCACTCTTGTTAGTCCTTACCCACGCCATATCCGCAGCACTATTAGTTATGAGTACTGGCGGAATTATCTGGAATAGCATCACCCAAGACGTAACCCAACTTGGCGGACTGTGGAAACGCCGCCCAATTTCTGGAATCGCCTTTATCGTCGGCAGTTTGGGGTTAATTGGTTTTCCACCATTGGGTAGCTTTTGGGCACTGATGGAATTAGCAGATGGATTATGGGAAACCCAACCTTGGTTAGTGGGAGTAATAATCGCGGTAAATGCTTTGACAGCCGTGAGTTTAATGAGAGAATTCGCTTTACTTTTTGGTGGTAAACCTAGACAAATGACCGAGCGATCGCCTGAAACTCACTGGCCGATGATTCTGCCAATGATGATTTTACTTGGTTTTAGTCTCAATCTTCCTTTCATCTTGCAAAACTTATCACTTTTACCAGATTGGGCAAGCCTAAATAAAGATGTCGCACTACTTTTAAATTGGTCGAGTATTTTCGGTTGCGGTATCACGGGTCTAATTTATTTCAGCAATATTCCTAAACCGATTCGTTTGCCTTGGAAAGGTCTACAAGACTTAATCGCATACGATTTTTACACCCCCAACATCTATCGGATGACGATTATTTTCGCCGTTGCTCAAATTTCTCAACTTGCCGATATGATTGACCGCTTTGTAGTCGATGGCATTGTGAATTTTGTCGGTTTATTTTCCCTATTGGGTAGCGAAGGATTGAAATACAGTACTTCTGGACAAACCCAGTTTTATGCCTTCACCGTCCTTTTAGGAGTGAGTCTTTTAGGAATGTGGGTAACTTGGCCATTTTGGGGAGTACAGTTTTTAAATTTAATTTTTCAAATTTCGACACTTGGGTAGCAGTAGCTATCTGACTATAAAGTTAACAGTTTAATATTGTGAGGATAATTCCATGAGCAGACAACATCCGCAGATCAATCTTTCCAGAAGAAGTTTATTCAAGTTTGGTGCAGGTGCGATCGGTACAGGTGTATTGACAGCTGGGCTTGGTTCAAACTTACTTGCAGCCGAAAACCCCCCAGCGGAAGATGATATTACTCCCGATAAAGCATTGCAAGAATTATTAAAGGGTAATGAAAGATTTGTCAAAGCAAAACGTCGCAATCCTCACCAAACCCATTCACGTTTAGTCGAAGTTGCTAAAGGACAAAAGCCCTTTGCTTCGATTCTAGGCTGTGCAGATTCACGAGTGCCTTCAGAGATTGTTTTTGACCAAGGACTTGGAGATTTATTTGTTTGCCGCGTAGCTGGTAATATAGCCACACCAGAAGAAATTGGTAGCCTAGAATTTGGCAGCTTAGTATTAGGTACCAAAGTCATCATGGTAGTCGGACATGAAAGATGTGGTGCAGTACAAGCGGCGATTAAAGGTGATCCAGTACCTGGACAAATTGGAAGTTTGCTGGAAGCAATTAAACCAAGTGTAGAAGGCTCAAAAGATCAATCAGGAGATAAGTTAGAAAATGCTTGTAAAGCAAATATTTTGGCACAAATTAAAAAATTGAAATCATCGTCAGTTTTATCTGAGTTAATCAAAGCAGAAAAGCTGAAAATAGTCGGCAGTTATTACGATTTAGATACTGGCAAAATCAGTCTAGTAGGTTAGATCTTTTGTCATTAGTCATTGGTCATTAGTCATTAGTCACTGGTCATTAGTACTCATACAAATGACAAACGACAAGTGACAAAGGACAAAAGACAAAGGACGAAGACGTAAGTTGGGTTGAGGAACAAAACCCAACATTATTGAGACTTTGTTAGGTTACGCCATCGCTCAACCCAACGGACTATTCTCTTAACCCAAGGACAAAGGACAAAGGACAAAGGACAAAGGACAAAAATGTTAAGTGTTTTGATTTGGCTTCCAATTTTCACTGCTATTTTTATAGCAATATTACCTGTAAATATTCCTAATTATCGCATTCGTTTAATAGCATTAATCTTTTCGGGAGTAGTTCTCTTCTGGAACCTGTTTATCCTACTAAAATTTGATATCAGCAATCCAGGAATGCAATTTCAAGAGTATTTGCCTTGGAATGAAACCCTCGGTTTAAACTATCAATTAGGTGTTGATGGGCTTTCTATCTTGATGTTGGTGTTAAATAGCCTGCTCACGTGGATTGCTATTTACAGCAGTAGTAAAGAAACTGAACGTCCCCGGCTATTCTACTCCATGATTTTGTTAGTTAGTGGAGGAGTTGCAGGTGCTTTCTTAGCAGAAAATTTGCTGCTATTCTTCCTATTCTACGAACTAGAATTAATCCCCTTCTACTTACTAATTTCCATTTGGGGAGGGGCAAAACGGGGTTATGCTGGGATTAAATTCCTGATTTATACTGCTGTTTCGGGAGCATTAATTCTGGCGACATTCTTGGGTATGGTGTGGCTGAGTGGTTCTACCAATTTTGCTTTTGATGCAGTCTCAACAGAAAATCTGTCAACAACAAAGCAAATCCTTTTACTAGCAGGAATAGTGTTAGGTTTTGGCATTAAAATTCCCTTAGTTCCCTTCCATACTTGGCTACCCGATGCTTATGTTGAGGCTTCAGCACCAATTGCTATTCTTCTCGGTGGCGTGTTAGCAAAGCTAGGAACTTATGGACTGCTGCGATTTGGGTTGGGTATGTTTCCCCATGCTTGGAGTATTATTGCACCGACTTTAGCAATTTGGGGAGCAATCAGCGCTATTTATGGGGCGGTAATTGCGATCGCTCAAAAAGATATCAAGCGCATGGTAGCATACAGTTCCGTTGGCCACATGGGCTATATCTTGCTGGCTGGTGCCGCCAGTACTCCTTTAGCACTCGTGGGTGCAGTCGCCCAAATGTTTAGTCACGGCATCATCCTGGCGATTCTCTTCCACTTGGTAGGAGTTGTAGAAGCCAAAGTCGGTACACGCGAGTTAGATAAACTCAATGGTTTAATGAGTCCCATCCGCGGTTTACCCTTAATTAGCGCTTTACTAGTTTTAAGTGGAATGGCTAGTGCAGGTATTCCCGGCTTAACAGGATTCATCGCCGAATTTATCGTCTTTCAAGGTAGTTTCTCTATCTTTCCCATTCCGACAATTTTGTGTGTAGTCGCTAGTGGATTAACCGCAGTTTATTTTCTCATCCTCCTTAACCGCACCTGTTTTGGCAGACTGGATAACTTCGCCTACTATCCCAAAGTCCTTTGGTCTGAGAAAATACCAGCTTTAATTTTGGCAGCTTTTATCATCTTTTTAGGAGTACAACCCACTTGGTTAGTACGTTGGAGTGAATCCACAACTACAACAATGGTGGCTGCAATTCCCTCGTTGGAAAAAACTGTCATCTCTGAAGTGGTAAATAATTAAGAGTTTTTAAACGCAGAGGAACGCAAAGTTTAACGCAAAGTAGCGCAGAGTTTTTGAATTCTATTCGCTAGAAGTTTATGCAATTGAGTAAATATCATTACCATGACAGCAATTAAAACAGCAATTAAATTACCTCCTTCCAAACATGAATTTCCTGAAGTAATTCACCGCTTAGAAGCAGGTGGTGCAATGTTACCTGATACTCCAGAAAATTTGATGCAAATCATCGGTTTATATAAAGCTTATGCTGTGCCGATGGATTTTTACTGGCGTGACCTACTTTATATTGCCGAACGCGAATTTTTAAACCCGTTACCGTTGTTTAAATACTTCTTACCCAAAGAGTATTTAGAACTGCATAATCATTACGCTGGCGATGATGCCGATTTACGAATTTGGCGCGGTGAAGCTACTGCACATCCAGAACTTTTGGCATTTATCGAGAAGGGTGAAACTTTTAAAATGCCGAAGTTGTTGCATCACTTGTTGCACGATCGTATTAACATGGAATTTGCGGAAGCATGTATGCGGGCGATGTTGTGGCACAGAGGTATGGGTGGACAATTTGACCCTTACCTAGATTCAGAAGAATACAAAGCCAACGCTGACCGGGCAATTAAAGCTTACTTCCAAGGCAACCCGGTAATGCTGGGAATGTACAAGTTGTTCCCAGATATGTTTTTGGAACAGTGCCGCCAGATGTCATACTACGCCAACCTGGGCTTATTCTGGGAAATCATGGCCCCAGTATTCTTTGAAATGTCCGATCGCTATGACGAAGGTACCATTAGCAGTGTCCCAGAGGCGATGAGCTTCTTAGTTAATGGTATATTTGCGATCGCAGGTCGTCCCATTTACCATCACGTTTATATTCGTGGTGAATGCTACGAAATCATTCCCAAATCTAAGGGTTTCATGTGGCTATATGAAGCTGCATTACCTTATGTAGAAGCAGTTTTCTACCGCACTGCACCCTTCCGAGGAACAAAATCTTATAATGCTCAAGCGCGTCAAGTACCGGAAGACCAGAAAGACTTTCACTATGGTATTCTTTACGCTGATGTATTTCCAGTGGGTACTGCTGGTATTCCCCCGACATTATTAATGCAAGATATGTTGCATTTTTTGCCACCATATCTTGTTGATTATTACAGCCAACATTGCCGGGGTGAAGAAGATATGTTGATTCAGTTAGGAGTGAGTTTTCAACGCTCAATGTACTGTGTCACTTCTGCGGTAATTCAAGCTTTGCGAACTGCACTTTTATATCCTTTAGATGACCAAAATCCCAAGCATTTACAAGCCAATCGAGATTTCTTTGAAATGCAGCTAAATCGCTTTACCCGTAATGACTACAATATTCGTGATGCTGCTCGTTTAAAAAGCATTCAAAGTCAAGATTATCGATAAGATATCTCCATCTAAAACCTTTATAGAGACGTAGTAGTGTTACGTCTCTAAATTTTTTTGTAGCAGATGCTTAATGATCTGGAAATGCGATCGCTAATAAAGAGATGCCAACACTTTATCTGCTGCTGCTCGGAATGCAGTTGCAGCACCAGCGCTCATATCCCGTGGCGCACAGATGCGATTTCTCACATAGGCGAGTGCGATCGCACCAACCGCGGCCGGAGTCGGATCGGCATTGTCTTTACCACCGACGCGTCCCCACGGTAATGCTGCACCATTGCCATTGATCAGATGGTCAGCCAGTAATCTCAGGTGAAAATCAACTGCTTCTTTAACGGCTGTTGTGTCGCCATTGACTGCTAATGCTTGCACCCCGGAGTTTTTCAGAATATCTCCTAAAGCAACTTCTCGGTTATCAGTCAACCTTTCAGCCGCTTCTGCCCGAAATTGGATTTCTTGGCTAATAGACAGGTCAGGGGGCAAAGGATTGCCAATTGGGGTCACGCCCCATCGACGACGCAAAAGTAAATTGTTGGTGGTATCATCCGATTTGACGCGGTGATAGGCGGGACGCTGTTTGAGCGCTTCAAACCAAGCGTTGATCCGAGGATACCGAGGATTTCCCTTGAGTTGATATCCCCGATAAACGGGTAAGTTAGCCGCTAATCTGTCTAAATGGGGACTATAGGTAATATCTACCACACTAAATGTTGACAAAAAGTAGGGCCCAGGATACTTTCCGAGAAGTTGCTCTAGTTCGTCTAATTTCGCTTCAAAAGCTGCTTGTAAGCTTGCTAATTCATGCGGATCTTCCGGGGCTTGTCTGAGAAATTTGTAGGCGATATCTCTCACACCATTAGTTTCAGCATCCTCAAGCCAGTGTCTCGCAACAGCATTTTCCTCTGGATCTTCAGGAAGCAAGGTTGACCCAAATTTTTCTTCTAAGGCTAACAGAATATCTTTGGATTCATAAACTAACTTGTCCTCAATTTTGGCCGCCGGGACAAGAGTTGTGGGAACTAAATCGATATACCATTTAGGCTTGTTAGTCAAATCGATAAACTCCGTTGCAAAAGGAATTTCTTTTTCTTCCAGAGCAAACCAAACCCGTTCGCAAAATGGACACCAAGAGTTGGTATCGCGGTAGAGCAGTACTGGCGGTTCTGTATCTGGTGGCAGTTTATGGAGACTGCTAGGGATGGGAGCGGTAGAAGGAGATTGCCCTGGTCTACGCACCCGTCGAGCCTGGGTATTTTTTTGAGCAATTTCTAACAGTTGTTCCCAATTAGATACTGTGTCTTGAATTGACATATTTCACCTTAATTTAGGTTAACTTTTTTTCACAAATGAGTCAGTGGTTAGAAGTTATATCATTGACTATTAAGTTTGTTATATCTTGAAGATGCTAATTTAGACGGTCGAATAGAGATATAAAAATTGGCATAAAAAACTTATCGGTCACCGTTTATAAGTTCAATCCAAAGTATGCATAGATGTGTGCTACAATACAAAGCAGCAACCTTTTTCTAGATAGCAGACTTCAAGCTATAGACTAGTATGTTTACAGCTTTTAAATAGATAACAATCTAAGCTTTTGAATTTTAATTATAAGCTACGATAAATTCGTAGACTTACCGGAGTTAATGGTGATTATCACATGAAAATAGTTTGAAAGCAAGATTTTGCAATTTCATCGAGTGTAGCCTAAGAGTGAAGCAACCCATCCAATGAAGGCGCTACCAAAGACTAGCCATGCAGCATTGAGACGAAAGTGAATAGCTAAAATGGCTGAGACGATCGCGATCGCCAAGCCGAGAAAATCTACAAATGGGTGTTGTGGTAATATTAAAGTCCCTACCCCCAACTGCAAAGTAGTAACAACCATTAGCGCTACAGCACTAACATTCACAGCATCCAAAAATGCTCTAGTCCAAGAAGAGGCCCGTAAGCGTGGAATTAGGGGATTCAGGGCAGCAACGAAAATAAAAGAAGGTAGAAAAATTCCGATTGTGGCAACAATTGCGCCCGGTATACCAGCAATGACATAACCGATAAACGTAGCAGTCGAAAGTACTGGCCCAGGAGTAAATTGACCAATTGCGATCGCATCTAATAACTGCTGTTGTGTCAGCCAGCCGTATTCTTGAACTAATCCCCCTTGCAGAAAAGCTACCAAAAGATAGCCACCACCAAATAAGACACTACCGACTTTCAGAAAAAACCAACCCAATTGCCATAAAGAAACATTGGCTACAGTAGATGCAGTAGCTACCGATGCCGCAAGTACAGCTGATGCTTTCAAAGTCGCACCTGTGCTGAGACTAGCAATCAGAAAGTTGGCTTTATCTCCTGGCTTGTCGTTTTTCTCGCCAGAATGTAACCAAACCATCCCCAGCAATCCCCCAATTAATAGGGCAATTACTTCATTTAATTTGAATAACAATGTTAGCAATGCCACAGCGAAAGCAATCACTAGTAATTGGCGAGTTTTCACAGCTTTTTTTGCCAAGCCCCACAGAGCATTGATGATGATTGCTAAAACAGCTGGTTTAATGCCATAAAGTAAAGGAGCAATTTGAGGTAGAGTACCGTAGGCAACATAAACCCAAGCAAACCCACCAGTAATTAGAACCGCAGGTAAGACAAAACAAACGCCTGACACAATCAGCCCCAGCCATCCTGCATAAATGTATCCTATATGGATAGCCATTTCTGTAGAATTTGGCCCAGGAATTAGGTTAGTAGCGCCCAGCAAATCTAGAAAATGCTCTCTTGTTAACCACTGACGCCGCTTAACCACTTCATCTTCAATCATGGCAATATGGGCAACCGGGCCCCCAAAACCGATAACGCCCAGTTTAAAAAACAGGTTGGCGAGTTCACCCAAACGACTTGGGGTTGAGTTAGTCATTTTTGCTTGGCAATATACTTTTCAAGTAGGAATTGCTTGAGGTGGGGTTGTTCTAAATTTAAACCAAGCTCTTGAGCTTTCTGACTAATTTCACTCTAGCAATTTGTAGGGAATTATAAAAAATCTCTTTTGCTTGATAACATCTTGCAAAGTTAATCAATTCCCCGGTCAGTTCGTTTTCTGGTAGTCTGCCGGTTTCCACGCCGGTTAAGACGTACTGCCACAGGCTGATCCGGCATAGGGATGAACCACTAGCTTTCTCAACCAAACCATCCCCCGACTGTTCTAAGACAGTACCCATACCCAAACGCATTTTGAAAGTGTCGCGGCTGCGGTTGCGTTTAATTCGTTTGGTATCGCCGGCTTCCTCAACAAGGAATCTGGGTTTATCCTCCGCGATGATGAATACTGATTCTCTGGGGATTC
Source organism: Nostoc sp. ChiQUE01b (assembly GCF_034531255.1). Taxonomy (NCBI): domain Bacteria; kingdom Bacillati; phylum Cyanobacteriota; class Cyanophyceae; order Nostocales; family Nostocaceae; genus Nostoc; species Nostoc sp. ChiQUE01b. The sequence goes on from NZ_JAVRBM010000012.1 coordinate 29,353, forward strand.
TGAGTACTTGCCAGAAATTGTAGATGAAGCAATTTCCATCACTGCTAAAACTGTATGGACACAACTGGGTATCTGGCATCAACCATCAGCACAAAAAGCTATAGATGCAGGACTCAGTGTGGTTATGGATGCTTGTATCAAAATTGAATATCTGCGGCTGAGAGTAGGTTCAACAGAAAATGTCTAGTTTTTATGCGTACAGATAACTATAACAATCATCTAAATTGTAATTATTATGCAAAAAGCGTAGTTTACCGCCGTAGGCATCGCACAAACATTCTATATGTAGAGATATTGCATACCAAGCCTTTACTTGAGTTACTTACCTAAACCCTTCTAGAATAAAAACTATATGTAGGTAATTTTATTACTAAACTTACTTTTATTCTGGGAGGTATGATGAGCCGTCCAATAATTCTTGGTATTGTCGGCGACAGCGCTGCTGGGAAAACAACACTAACGCGGGGAATTGCTCAGGCACTCGGCCCAGAAAATGTCACAATCATCTGTACAGATGATTATCACCGTTACGATCGCCAACAACGTGCAGAAATTGGCATCACTGCCCTCCACCCCGACTGCAACCACTTGGATATTATGCAGCAACATCTGTCGCTGCTACGCACAGGACAGCCCATTCTCAAGCCAGTTTATAGCCATAAAACCGGTACATTCGAGCCACCGCAGTATATCAAGCCCAGTAAATTCGTGATTATTGAAGGATTACTCGGTTATTCTACTCGTGCTGCCCGTGATTCTTATGATGTAAAAGTATACCTTGCGCCCCCGGAACAAGTACGTGCTAAATGGAAAGTCAAGCGAGATACGCAAAAGCGTGGCTACACATCTGAAGAGGTGCTAGCAGAACTAGAAAAGCGCGAACCAGACTCAGCACAGTTTATCCGTCCGCAGCGGCAATGGTCTGATATAGTAATTAGTTTCTATCCACCCACTGATGAAGATGATGAAACTAATGGACACCTGAATGTCCGACTGGTACTGCGTCCGACAATTCCGCATCCAGATTTCACTGCAATTACCAACTCTAGCTATGGTAATTCTGACTCAGCCATCCGCCTGGGGCTAGACAGAGATATGAGTAAGCCGGTAGATGTTTTAGAAGTTGATGGTCATGCCACCTTAGAACAGGTGAATAAGCTAGAGCATATTATCTGTTCTGATATGCCCCATTTACGAAATATTTGCGATCGCGAAAGTAATCCAGAACTGGGTAAAATTGCTGGTACAACTGGAGAAACACTGCAAAGTTATCCTCTGGCTTTGACTCAGTTGATCATTACCTACCACATGCTCAAAGCAACGCAAATTCATCAGTAATTAGCAAAAATCAAGGGGTTTAAAGAGTTGGCGATCGCGTGTAGTTTTGGGCTGTTGAATTATGCAATGCCTACGGCGATAAACTAGGCATTTTGCTTACTTAAACTTCAGATACACAGCAGATTAACTAAACTCTAGGCGTATCGAAAAATCGCATTTACATAGAGTTTGCAGATGCTAAGGGTGCAATGTGGGGCTGGAATGGCACAACTTTTGGTTAATTCCTCGTCTTCTTTGGTCAAGACTAACTCGATTTAGCAGGTGTAGGATAGAGATCCAACATCAACTCGTGATTTTTTTATGTCTGCTACGCCTTTTGTATCTCAGGTTGACTTCAACTCAGAAAAATCAGAATTAATCCCTCCCCTTCTAGGTGCTTCTCTGGCGGAGTTAAGCACTTGGGTGCAGCAACAAGGACAACCTGCTTACAGAGGAAAGCAACTGCATGAATGGATCTACGACAAGGGGGTGCGATCGCTTGCTGATATTTCTGTCTTCTCCAAGCAATGGCGCAAAGAAGTAGCAGAAATCCCCATTGGGCGCTCAATTTTACATTACCGCTCTGAGGCTCCCGATGGTACGGTGAAATATCTTTTACGATTAACAGACGGGCAGATTATTGAAACTGTAGGCATCCCCACCTTCGCAGAAAGGGGAGAAGGCCCAAAAACCCGTCTGACAGTTTGCGTTTCTACTCAGGTAGGTTGCCCAATGGCTTGTGATTTCTGCGCTACTGGTAAGGGAGGCTACAAACGCAACCTAGCACGACACGAAATTATCGATCAGGTGTTGACTGTGCAAGAAGATTTTCAGCAACGGGTTAGTAATGTGGTATTTATGGGACTGGGTGAACCGTTGTTGAATACTGAGAATGTCCTAGCAGCCCTGAAATCCCTGAATCAAGATGTCGGTATTGGGCAGCGATCGCTTACAGTTTCTACAGTGGGGATTCGCGATCGCATTCGTCAGTTCGCGCAAAATAATTTGCAAATCACTCTGGCTGTTAGTCTCCACGCCCCCAACCAAGCACTACGAGAAAAACTCGTCCCCAGCGCCCGCGCCTATCCTCTAGAAGATTTACTGGCTGAATGTCGGGAATATGTGAAAATCACTGGACGCCGGGTTACTTTTGAATATATTCTCCTCGCTGGTGTTAACGATTTACCAGAACACGCATTGGAACTTTCAAAATGCTTACGAGGATTCCAAAGTCATGTGAATTTGATTCCCTACAACCCCATCCAAGAAGTAGACTACAAACGCCCCAACCGCGATCGCATTCAAGCTTTTGTCAACGTCCTTAAGCAACAAAATACTGCTGTGAGTGTGCGTTATTCCCGTGGTTTAGAAGCTGATGCTGCTTGCGGACAATTGAGAGCAAGTAAAAATTAAACTTGTTGTCGTCAATTTTATGAATGAATATGAAACCGCAGATAAACACAGATATGTCTTCAGATACATCTCTGTTTATCTATGGCGTAAAACCGCTTGAGATCCCTTTGTTAACTTACCCATTGCAGGTAGATTTACGGTAATCCGGCAAACCATGTAAAAAATTTAAATGTATAATTTAATTTAGATGAATATCTAAGAAGGGACAGTTTTATGAAAAATCAAGAGAATGCACTGGATATAACCTTGATTTAGAAAGCTATTCTCAATGCACTAATATTTAGAAACCTCACCAACTGAAGAATGTTGGCGTAGTCAGCCGTAAATATGGCGTCAGCCCATAACAGTAAATAAAACATTAGCTTTAGTTAACTATTCCAAGCCCCTGTATTTATGTCTAAGGAAATTCTGTTGACATTTTAAGGGTTTAGCGATCGCTCAACCCAACTTATAACAATTGAGGAAATAATTGTATGTTGAATCACTTATCGTTGGTTAAAGAAGTATGGCTACCATTGATTGTGCTTGCCAATGCTTTATCGATTAATTCTCCTGCATTTGCACAAATAATTCAGACGAATCCCCAACAAATAATTCAGACAAATCCTCAACAAATAATTCGGACAAATCCCCAAACGCAAGATTTGCTTCAAGAAAGATTCAGACAACAACAAGAACAGCAAAATCAGCAAACACAAGAACGAATGAACGAAACATGGCTACGGCAAAATTTTCAACAACCACAACAACTACAGACAATACAACAGCAACAATTTACACGACAACGGCAAGAAATGTTCCGTCAGCAACAATTGAGGCTACAACAGGAAGAAACAAGATTACAACAGCAAGACTTTTCACGACAGCAACAACTGAGAATACAACAGCAACAACTCAGACAAGATCAACAAATTAGACAACAGCAACAATTAAGGTTACAAGAACAGATACGACAGCAACAACTCAGATAACAGAACAATAATCTGTAAAGTCTTTAAAATTTATGACAATCAACTTTATTATTAGAAATTAGAGAAAACATTCTCTAATTTTTTTTTAATTTTTATTATCTAGCGCTGTGCATAAATTCCTGGTGCATAAGCCTCAATGACTTTGCCAGTGCGAGTGCAACTAATCATCAAGTAGTCACAACTAGAGCATTGTGTCCGAGTCAATTGACTATCAGTAATATAATAACGTTCTGCTTGGCAGCCGCAATTTGGGCAGTAAATTTTTTGTACTGTCTGCATTTTAAAACCCCTGGTTGTAACTATTTTTTATTTGAGAAAACTGCCAGTTAAAGTAGCAATAATTTTGGTTTGGACCAACTTAACAAACGACTTTAATATTGGCTAATTATTTTAAACAAAATTTCAGATTTGAAAAAGTTTTCGATCTCTTTCTATATTATCCTATAATTTAAGTGATTTTACCCTCCTACTTTAGGTACATAAATTGTTTTTTAATTAAATGACGCTTAGAGATTTACTGATCCCTATAACGAATGCCTTGAGAAAGCTTGATTTATGGTCATTTTAGACCAATACAAAAAAAGCCGTTCTTGTATTCAAAAATGAAAACCAATAAATTACTGTATCTTTAGTAACAAAATCTTTATCTTAAGATTTAGTTAATATTTGCTAGCAAGATTTAGAGGTTAAATTATCTCACAATAATTTAACCTCTAAATTACCATAGTTACGAGATACCGTAAATTTACGGTATTTACACATCTTAAATTCTCGCAGAAAACCCTAACGAAATCCTCTGTGAGAGTGGAACTAATACTTTGCCAAGCTAGTTTTAAGGGTGTGTAGTAAGGACTTTAGCTCTTACTACAAACTTGTTTATTCATACATAAATTGAAATTTTACAGACTACTAATCTCCTCAAGCAGGATGAAAATAATCGTAAATTTCTTGAGCCAAACGCGGCCCAATTCCTGCTACTTCAGCGAGTTGCGTGGTTGTCGCTTGCCGAATATAGTCAACTGAGCGAAAATGCCCTAGTAGCTGCTTTTGTCGATGATGTCCTAAGCCAGGAATTTCATCTAAACGCGATCGCTTCAATTTATCACTGCGCTGCTGACGATGGAAACTCACTGCAAACCGATGCGCTTCATCCCGCAGCCGCCGCAACAACTGTACCCCCGGTTGTTCTGCATCAGTTGTTAAGGGTTTAGATTCTCCTGGTAAAAAAATCTCTTCTCGCTGCTTTGCTAAACTTACAACTCGCAAGTCTTCTAATAAATTCATCTCTTGCAAAACGGCAACAACCGATGATAACTGACCTTTACCACCATCGATCATGATTAAATCAGGCCAGTCAGGATTACCCAAACGTGTTAATTGCTGATCTTCCGCATATTTACGGAACCGCCGTTGGATGACTTCAGCAAGACTAGCAAAATCATCTGAGTGTCCTGCTGTCACCGTAGGATTTTTAATTTTGTAGTGGCGATAATGCTGTTTTGCGGGTAATCCGTCGATAAACACGACTTGCGAAGCTACAGCATTTGACCCTTGAATATGGGAAATGTCATAACCTTCAATGCGGTGGGGTACATCTGGTAAATCGAGAATGGTGGCTAAATCTTGCATTGCTTGGTGATTGCGATCGCCAAATTTCTGCATTCTTTGCAATTCATACTGAGCATTTCGCTCTACCATCTCAATTAATTCTGCCTTAGTTTGGCGCAAAGGAGTCAATATTGTCACTTTTTTGCCTTTACGTTGAGTTAAGACATCCGCCAATATCTCGCCATCTGGTAAATCATGCTGTACCAAAATCTCTATTGGTATTTCTACGGAATCAGCAGTTTGGTAATGTTCCTCTAAAGCTCGTTGTAAAATAGCTCCTGGTTCGGCGTGAGCATCCGCCACAAAGGCTAAACGTCCTACCAATTGCCCAGCGCGAATCTGGAATAGTTGAATGCAGGCGTGCTGTTCGTCGGCTGCCAGTGCGATCGCATCCCGCGAAACTGTATCATCTGGTAAGGAAACTTTTTGGTCAGCTGTCAGCGACTTTAACCCAGAAATTTGATCTCGAATCCGCGCCGCTGACTCAAAATTCAAGTTCTCAGCGGCTGCGTTCATCTGTTGGGTTAAAATATCAATTAGTTCCTGAGTTCGACCTTGAAAGACCATCGCTATTTTTTGCACAATTTTGCGATATTCTTCTGGTGAAATCATCTGTTGACACACACCCGGACAACGCCCTAAATCAAAATTCAAGCAAGGACGGTCTTTAAAAAGTGGTTGAGGTCGTTGTCGCTGTGGGAAGATGCGCTTGCAGATGCGGACAATTTCTCGCAATAAACCAGCATCAGTATAAGGCCCATAAAATTTATCCTTTTCCTTACCGAATTGGCGCTTACGAGTAATAAAAATTCGCGGATAATCTTCTGACCAGGTAATGCAGAGATAGGGATATTTTTTATCATCTTTGAGCAGCACGTTAAAGTATGGTTGGTGCTGCTTGATCAAATTGGCTTCTAACGCTAAAGCTTCGGCTTCAGTATCAGTGACGATGAATTCAATTTCTGTCACCAACTTGACCATTGTGGCGATACGTTCACTTTTGTTGTAGCCATCCCGGAAATAGGAACGGACACGCGATCGCAACTTACGTGATTTACCTATATATATAATGCGATCGCTCCCGTCCCGCATGAAATAAACCCCCGGTTCCGGTGGAATTTCGGCTAGACGGTTTTCTAGTCGTTCTGGCTCTTTAACCAGTGGTAATATTTGAGTAGATATTGTCACAACCAAAATTAGGTAATCTTTATCTATTCTAAGAAAAATTATTTTTTCGTGCCGATTTAACAAATTATTTATCAAGTAAATATAAAGTAACCGTTATGAGTGGTACACACCAGAACCGATGAAAAAGGAACTGGGGGAGTATAATAACTCCTAACTCAGCACTGGCTCAACCTTAGCTATCCGCTAACAGCACTCTCAAATCATGAGGCTTTTAGTCTGCACAAAGACAAGTCTCCTGTAGATACTTCTTTAGCGGTGGGTCGGCTTTTAAGCTAGAGGCTTACCAACAAACTTACTGCAAGCATCACATTACAACTTTTGGGCAGACGAGAATTTGTCTAGCTACGACCTTAGTCATTGGCTGCTACTGTCAGAATAAAAACTTGACTTTTGAAACCTATAATTAGCATTTTTAAATTGATAACACTTTATTTTTTGAAACTTTATATTTTAGATTAGATAATAATATTTCTCTAGGGACTTATATTCTTTATTAATAAGCAATGTATAAGTATATTGCTTGTATAAACATGAGACAAAATCTTAATTTACTGACACTATTTATGTTTATTTATTGAATTTATAACATTAAGCGAATTAACGGATTTAGTCAGTTAAATTTACGATTATGATTGAGAATATAGTTATTATGATGATTTCAGACGAGAGCTAAACTATGAATTTACAAGATTTTGAAGTCCAGTATCGTGAGGCTATGGCTGAAACTCTCAATGAACTGCAAACAGCAGTTTTATTATTAGCGCAAGTACAACAGAAAATTTTAACAATTGGCAGTTCTGTACAAACTCTTAGTGAGCGCGTTGAAGAGTTTATTGCTGACCAAAAAGCGGAATAAATACACACCTAGCAAAAAATATTATCTGTGGCTATAAGTAAACTGTTCTTCAATTGCAAGGATGAGATCCTTGAGCTTTAAAGGTTTGACAAAATATCTACGTGCGCCTAAACTCAGAGCTAGTTCTTGATCTGCTTTAAAAGCAAAGGCTGAAACCACAATGATCGGTATTTTTGACAAATCAGGTTTTTGCTGGACTTGTTTTAAGAGTGAATAACCGTCAATATCTGGCAATTTCAAGTCTAATAACATTAAATCTGGCTCAAATTTCTCTATGGTTGAGAAAAAAGCAGAGCCTTCTGACAAACTTTGCACTTCATACCCACAGTAACTTAGATAGTCACTAAGTAACATCCGATTGAGGTAATGGTCTTCAACTAGTAAAATTCGTCTAACTTTGTGTGACTGCAATGGCTGGTCTATATTGAGTGATTGTACTGTCATTGCTACTTATTATCTGATTATCTTAATTAAAAGCCAACAATTATTACCATAAACTAAAACAGTAGTGCATTTAAACTGTGAAAAAAATAGAAATTTGACTTATGTAATCTAATCAAAAATATGAATAAATTAAATTTAGCTACACTACAATACTAAAATAATAGTATCATTAAATATAATTAAATCAAAAATTAAGTTTTTTTTACGAATTTTTTATAATTTAGAATATTCAGTTAACATCTGCTTTTACAAATTTAACTACCTAAAATTTATAAGTAAAACTACTTAAGTAATACTGAAACTAATATTATGGTAATTGTCCTTCCTAAATATGTGAGTGTAAGTAATACCATTGTACGAAATCCATATTAAAACAAATCAAGTTGGTAGAGGCATACAGATGTAATGCCATTTCACTTTAAGGTTGATACAAATAGGCAGTAGGGGGCAAGGGGAAAAAGTTAGAGACAAATCATTTGTATCAAGCATTTCGTGAAATCGTATAAACTTTTGCAACCGATTTATTTGTAGCAAGTGTTTTTAGAAATAGTATAACCTAGAAGATTAAACCAATTCGCAATTCGCAATTCGCAATTCGCAATTACGTGTTGTAACAGGGATTTAGACCCCGCCACAATACTTGCGGCTTGATAGAAGCCGGGGATTTAAACCCCTACACTTTGTTAAATTTCTTATAGCTGCAAGGAATTATTCATCAAAAAAGGGAGCTGTTAGCTCCCTTACTTATTTTTTGGAATGGAAACCGGAGTTTCAACCAGAGACTTTTTTTAACTTACGTTGTGTAACAAAGATACCAGCAACACCTAAAATACCAAATACTACTGAGGGTTCTGGTACTGTGTGAGGGACATACTTAGGTGTTCTCCAAGTATAAATCGCACTGTAAGATACACCATCATCAGAAGCAGTAATACCGGATGCAGTGGGGTTAAAGCTATAGGCATAGTAAGTTTGACCACCAGTAACTACCTTAGCAATTTCACTAGCTGCGATTTCACCTTCGTAGGCGTTTAATGCAACTTGCAGCGTCAGTACATCTTTAAATGATGTGAGTTGAGAAATTTGACCCGGTAGTTGATTTTTGAGAGTATTCAGTTGAGAGATTTGACCTGGCAGTGTCACATTTTTGACAATATTCAAGTCATTAATTTGACCCGTCAGTTGAGTTTTAGTGGTGTTCAGTTGAGAGATTTGACTCGTCAGTTGAGTTTTGCTGGTATTTAGTACAGTGATTTGACCGGTAAGTTGAGTTTTGCTGGTATTTAGTACAGTGATTTGACCCGTAAGTTGAGTTTTGGTGGTATTTAGTGGAGTGATTTGATTCGTCAGTTGAATTTTGGTGGTATTTAGTACAGTAATTTGACTCGTCAGTGTTTGCCTTTTTACTAAATTGGCTGGAGTGTTAGGAGTTGTATCCAGTTGTTTTTGCAGTGATGCAATTTGTGCAACAGTTGTGTCCAGTTGTGTTTGCAGTGGTGCAATTTGTGCAACAGTTGTGTTCAGTTGTGTTTGCAGTGGTGCAATTTGTCCGGGAATTGCGTCCAGTTGTGTTTGCAGTGGTGCAATTTGTCCGGGAATTGCATCCAGTTTTGTTTGCAGTGGTGCAATTTGTCCGGGAATTGCATCCAGTTTTGTTTGCAGTGGTGCAATTTGTCCGGGAATTGCATCCAGTTTTGTTTGCAGTGGTGCAATTTGTCCGGGAATTGCATCCAGTTTTGTTTGCAGTGGTGCAATTTGTCCGGGAATTGCGTTCAGTTGTATTTGTAGCTGTGGAATTAAACTTTCAACTTGTGAAAGGGTTGGTGAAGTTGTTTGTTGAGGAAACTGTGATTTAATTGCATTCCACTTTTCATCAACCTTAGCAGAAATAGTTGTTGCAAGTTTAGTCTTTACATCCAAGTGACCAACCAACTTCAGTTCCACACCGCCATTCTGACCGAATTGGAAACCACCAATGTTAGGATCTCCCATTCCCAAGGAAGGGAAATAACTAGTTACTAGTGATTTGCTCTCAGCTGAAAACCCGTCCCATACTGGTTGAAATGGTGTGTAGCTACTCAATAAATCGCCTAACCATTGCGAACCAAAATTCTTCCAGTCATCAGCAGTGACACTGCTAACGGTGGCTTTGTAGGTTCCTTTTGTAGCGGTGAAGCCAACGTTAGAATCTGGGGTTTCGCTACTATACCAAAGCTCGACGTTAGAACTGGGGTCGCGATCTGTCAAAGCTTTGATGGCAGCTTTAGTACCATCTTGTGCATTCCCTTTAATGAAAGTACCATTTGAGCCACCAGTGTAAGTGTTAATTTCTTCTGTACTATTAAAGTCAAAGGATGTAGCGTGTGCTGGGGCAGTGGCAAGAGCGCTCACACCAATGGCCATTGAGGCACCAATTACAAGTTTCTGAAAAGTCGTTTTCATTGTTTTCAAGTCTCTGTCAGTTTGGAAGTTAAGTTTTAAACTACTGTGGTTTTTAGGCTTGGGCTTTCTTGACCACAGGCTTTTTGGCAATACAGATGCTTACCTGTATTGTTAGCCGTCTTTGGTATCTGAGCGTACAAACCCAGTTTAAGAAACGAGGAGACCTGATTGGGTAAAGTTACCTCTGATTATCAATAAAAAGATGAAGAATGTTTTGATATTTTTATACGTTTAATTACATATTTTAATCAAAATATGTAGTTATAAAAAATACTATATATTATTTTTTAGTTCAGTACAATACGGTGATTAATAGGGACGCACAAATGTCATTGGTGTCAACTTCAGCTGAAACTCCTTTAAAACCTCGTTTCCAGCCAGAGGCTGGAAATGCTGCTCTTGGCGGCTCTGCCGCGAGTTCGGAAGGCGGAGCCTCAATGAGGGGCATTTCCAGTCTCAGACTGGGAACGAGACAATATCTAAAAGCTTGTTCTAGGCTGGCTTTCACGTTAAGTTGACACCAATGCACAAATGTGTGAACCCGTACTGTGTGTTCTATTGGTGGAGTTTGCCACCAAAAATCTTTGGCGTTTAGCTTGAGAAGAAATTTAATGAACAAACTCAGCCATTCTTTCTACAGCAATTTCTAACAAAGGTGGCTCATGCACCAAGGCAAAACGGACATACCCTTCTCCAGATTTGCCAAAGCCAGCACCTGGAGAAACTGCTACACCAGTTTGTTTGACTAGCTGGGTACAAAATTCTACAGAGTTTTCACTCCAAGGTGAGGGCAATTTTGCCCAGATGTACATTGTGGCTTGGGGAGTGGGAACATTCCAGCCAATGCGGTGTAAAGCATTGATGAAAGCATCACGCCGCCTCTGGAAGGTGGTAACAGCAGATTTTACGCCAGCTTGAGGGCCAGTTAGGGCAGCGATCGCACCATTCAAAATTCCCCGATACTGATTAAAATCAACGGCGGCTTTGACTTGGCGTAAGGCATTAATTAACTGGGCATTACCGATGGCATAGCCAATGCGGAAACCGCCCATATTGTAAGACTTGGAAAGGGTGAAAAATTCAATCGAGACGCTTTTCTCTGGATCGGCTTGCAGAATCGAGGGGACTAGGGACTGGGTATTGGGTATTGGGGATTGGAAATTAATGATTCCCCTTGTCTCCTTGTCTCCTTGTCTCCCAGTCCCCAGTCCCCAGTCCCCACTCTCTCCAAATACCAAATCTACGTAGGGAAAATCGTGAACCAGCACGAGATTGTGTTTTTGACAGAAGGCGACAGCTTCTTGGAAGAAAGATAGAGGTGCGATCGCAGCGGTGGGATTATGAGGATAACTTAAGACCATCATCCGCGACTGAGCCAAGACTGGGGCAGGAATATCAGCAAACACTGGTAAAAAACCATTTTCTGCCAGTAGCGGCATCGGGTAGATTTGACCACTGGCTAGGTAGACTCCTCCGGCATGGGAAGGATAGCCTGGATCGAGCAACAGGGCAAAATCTCCTGGATTGAGTATTGCTAGGGGTAAATGGGCTGTGCCTTCTTGAGAACCAATTAAAGGTAGTACCTCAGTTTGAGGATCGACTTTGATGCCAAATTTTTGTTCGTACCAGTTGGCCGCGGCTTCGCGGAATCCTTGGGTACCGTTAAACAACAGATAGCCGTGGGTACTGCGATCATGGAGAGATTGGGCGATCGCCTCAATGACGTGAACCTCGGCTGGTAAATCAGAAGACCCCAACGACAAATCAATTATCTCTCGGCCAGCAGCCAAAGCGATTGCCTTGGCTCTGTCCATATCAGCAAATACATTAGATTTTAGGGGTTGTAAACGTTTTGCAAAATGTATGTTAGTCATTTGTCCTTTGTCCTTTGTCATTTGTCCTTTGTCCAATGACCAATACTTCTCTTCTAAGGCTGCGCCAAGGGCAACGCTCAGTACAAGTGACCAATGACCAATGACCAATGACTAATTACTATTTAAGTGCGTATCTAGGAGAGCAAGTAATTTATCTTTGCCGATGACTCCCTCGGTGGATATCAAAACTTCCTGGCCTTGAAATAGTCTGAGGGCGGGTACACCTTCCACTTGATACTGCTTAACAGTGAGTGGGTTGGGGTCGATTTCCATCTTAACGACTTTGAGGCGATCGCTATATTCGCTGGCAGCTGAGTTAATCGCGGGCGACATCAATTGACAGGGCCCACACCAGGAAGCCCAAAAGTAAACTAATACAGGCTGCTCGGCTTTTAATACTTCGGTTTCAAACTCAGCATCGGTTATGGTGATTACAGCCTTACTCATTGCAGTCTCCATCAGGTGGCGATCAAAGTTGGCACACACAATACTTTATCCCAAAGTCGTCCATAGTCCATAGTCAATAACAAATGACTAATGACTAATGACGTAAAATCCCACAGCCAACAGGTGTGGGACTAGCTCAAATAAGTTTTCTGCCAATTTTACAGTTGATCCAATTGCTTGCGTAGGGAATCCAACTCAGCATCAACCACCTCATTAGACTTAGGAGTAGTGGTTTGTTGTTGCGGTGGCAGTTGGGGTTGATTTTGGGGAGTGGCGGATGGTAACATTTGCGCTTTCAAAGCTGCCAATTCATCATCAACATCGCTACTACCTTCCAATTGGGCAAATTGGGTTTCTAAATCTGCACCTGCCAACTCGCCTTGTGCCTGGGCCCGGGCTTCTTGCATCAAGACTTTTTCTTCCATCCGCTCGAAGGCAGACATTGCACTGCTGGTATTCATCCCACGCACCATGCCTTGGAGTTGTTCTTGGGCTTTGGCAGTGGTGATTCTAGCTCTGAGCATTTCTTTCTTGGTTTTAGCCTCAGAAATTTTGCTTTCCAGCTGGATTAAGTTGCGCTTGAGGGTATCAACTTGGGTGCTTTGGGTATCTAAACTAGCTTTGAGGGCTGTACTGGTATCCGTATAAGTTTTCTTGCGCTCTAGAGCTTGTCGTGCTAGGTTCTCATCACCTTTTTGCAGCGCTAGTTGAGCATTGCGTTGCCACTTATTAATTTCATTTTGGGCATCATTGTACTGTTTCTCACTGCGTTTTTGGGCGGCGATCGTCTGGGCTACTCCCTGACGCAGCTGTACCAAGTCTTCCTGCATTTCCAGGATGGCTTGCTCTAGCATTTTTTCGGGGTCTTCGGCTTTGTTAACCAGGTCGTTGAGGTTAGAACTAACTACTCGCTTAATGCGATCGAATAATCCCATAACTTTGTTTTTCCTTGTGTGCTTTACGCTTTTTATTGGACAGTTAGCTTTTTTACTTTTTTATAGCTACCTATTTCAATGTAATCTTTCCAGTTTGAATCAGTACCTCCTAACAACTCTTAATTGTTAAGATATCTCCAAACTGGGGTAATTAGTTGAACTTCAAGAATCCTGAGTTTTGGGTAACTGCTGTTGGGGAGGCTGTCCTGTCTTCTGGCTCTCCTCAGTTAGGAGACTTTTGGGCTGTGTGTTTTCTGACTGCTTGAAAACCTGCACCTTCATCGCTGCCAATTCGGTATCTACATCATTAGATTCCAAAGAAGTAAATTGTGTTTCCAAGTCGTCACTACTAAGTTGAGCTATGGCTTCTGATTGAGCTTCTATCTGTGAAACTTTTTCTTCCATGCGCTCAAAGGCACTCAGACTGCTAGTAGCAGAAACTCCGCCGAGCATTTCTTGGAGGCGATAAGACGCTTCGGCAGAACGGGCGCGGGCAATATACATATCTTTTTTAGTTTTCGCCTCGGCAATTTTTAACTCTAGCGATCGCATATCCTTTTTTAGCCTAGCCACTATCTCATTTTGTTGTTCTATCTGATTGGATAGGGCTGTTGTAGTTTCTTTATAAGCTTGGCGCTTAGTCAAAGCTTCCCGTGCTAAAACTTCATTGCCTTGTCGCAGTGCTAGCTGGGCGCGGCGATACCATTCTTCTGCTTGAGACTGAGCAGCAGCAGCTTGGCGTTCCGTACGTTTTTGGGTGGCGATCGCTTGTGCTACACCCTGCCGCAACCGCACCAGATTTTCCTGCATCTCCAGGACAGTTTGCTCCAGAATCTTTTCTGGATCTTCTGCACCACCAATCAAACTATTGAGATTAGCGCGAATCACCCGCAGGATACGCTTGATTAATTCCATGTCGGCTCTCCATTCACGAAACTCAGTGCTGAATAATGAGTGTTGAGTGCTGAGTGCCTAGTTAAAGTCCTGAGTATAAGAATTTTTGTCGTAGGGTAGTTATGGACTGCTGAATGCCCAGTTAGAGTCCTGAGTATAAAAATTTTTGTCATAGAGTCGTAAACAAACAAGATTTTGTCTCTACTACTCAGCACTCTTCACTCTTCACTCAGCCCTCAGAACTCAGGACTGTTATCTCATGGTATCGTAGATTTTTGCAATTCATGGCTGCTGAACTCGTGCCTTGATTCCCTTCGCTTCTAACAGTTTCATCTGTTGTTTTACTTGCTCTTTAGTTTTAAAAGCACCCAGATAAATCAATTCTTTGTTGGGCGATAAATAAGCATCAGGAATTACTTGCCGTGCTGAGGCAAAAGCTGCGCCTTTATTATCTATCACTACATGATAGAACCCATCTGTTCCTGGTTTGATTTCTGTATTCGGCTTTGGTGAGGTTGCGATTGGCTTGGGCGAGGTTTTTGTCGCTAAAGTGGGAGGCAAATTCAGTGGTGGCAAAGATTGTAACGTCGGGACTGGTGCTAGAGCGATCGGGTTGGTCGGTTTTAGGGCTGTATTGGGGTCAGACAATGGTGCTTGAGGATTGGCGGGGTTTTGGGGAACAACTGGATTAGGCACTACTGCGGGGGTTGGTTGGACTTTGGGTTTTAAGCCAACTACATCATTGGGATCTCTGACTTCAGGAAACTCTTCAGTAGCTAGATTGGGATATTTGGGTATAGATATGCTTGGTGGCTGGATTTGAGGTTGGACATTACTCCCAACTTCCTCAGTATTTTCTGGTGTGGGAGATGAGTTGCCGTTAAACAAATTGCGTAAATTCCATTGGGGCAAGCTTTTAGGATTGAAGACTACATAACCCAAGGCAAGACTCGCTACTAATAGCAGCAACATAGAGCCAATACCCAAAGGTGATAGCAGACTGTCGCTAGAAGAATTGCTTGCTTTTTTGGTTTCTGGTTGTTCTTCTGTCAAACTTCGCAGCAGTGCTTCACTAGATTCTAAATAGTCATCTGGGTGCTTGGGGCTATCATCTGGCTGCAAGTGATTTTCGCTTTTAGTATTTTTAACAATTGCTGGCACGATGCTGCTATTAAAGTTGGGTGGGGGTGGTGGAAGTTGAGTTTGTGTTTTAGCTGCATTGGATGTGGAGGACACATTAAGATTATTCAGTTGCTCAATTTTTGCCGTAGCTGGTGCTGGGTTAATCTCAGGATTCACCGCTACAGATGCGGGTGGTACATCAATTTTTGCCGTAGCTGGCACTGGGTTCATCTCAGGATTCACGGTTAGAGATGCAGGCAGTACGTTGGTTTTAATTTCTGTTGCTGATGACTGAGTTGCGCCCAATGTTGTCGGAATGGCAGTTAACGGTTGGGGTTGTCCGCTCATGTAACTTGCAACACGGGATTGGTTCGATGACACCAAACCAGTTCGCGTGCGTCGGTACCGAGCTAACTCTTGATCTAGCGGCACCTCTAAACTTGCTAGTGCTGCTGCTAGTACTGGTTTCAACCCAGGTGTTTTAGATGATTGATGAGTACCGGAGTCGTTCACGGGGTTTTGAGTCATTGCTTTTGTGCCTCAAACGTAGATTATTGGAATTAACTTTTAGATATATTTTGTGACAATAGTAGCGGAAATTATTTAAATAGATAGAGTGGGTATTGGGCATTGGCCACAAGAGGCAGAGGGGCAGAGGGAAAAGACTTACTGCTACTTCTCCCCTGCTCCCCACTCCCCACTCCCCACTCCCCACTCCCCACTCCCCACTTTGAAAGATGTCGTTGAAATCAATTAATGATGTTTTAAGAATTCTGGAAAAGCAGGCTAAATGGCAGGAGCAACCATTTCAACGCCTGCTAAGGTGTTGGGCAGAAGTTGTTGGGCCAGTGGTTGCCGCAAATACTCGACCATTATCGATTCAGCGTGATGTTTTGTCGGTAGCAACTTCTAGTGCTGCTTGGGCGCAAAACCTGACTTTTGGTCGCACATCTCTACTTTTAAAGTTGAATAAAAAGCTGCCAACGCCTTTGGTTGATATTCGCTTCTCTACTGCTGGCTGGCAGAATCCGTCGGTAGAGAGAAAACAGCAACAATCGGTTTCGCCCCATGAGCATCCCAGTTACCTTGGTGATGAAATTAATCGCCCTGATGCTATACCGACTAAAGATGTAAATGCGGCTTTTGGATATTGGACGAAGATTGTGCGATCCCGATCGCATGGCTTACCCGTTTGTCCCCAGTGTCAATCTCCCACCCCATCTGGTGAACTCCAGCGTTGGGAAGTCTGTTCTGTCTGTGCTGCTAAACAGTTTTGAAAGTAAAATAGTTGAGCGATTATTCGTTAAGCAGAATTTATCCTGAACAAACTTGCTGCCATCACATAAAATAGTTTTGATTCTTGAGAAAAACATATTTTACTTAGGAGTTAAGCACAGGTCACGCAAAATCAAACCACAGAGAGCGCAGAGAACACAGAGGAATAAGAGTTAGAGAGGTTTTTTGCGTAAGTCCTATTACTGCTAGAATATGCCGAATTTGGTATGTAAAGCAGACTATTTATCTAGAATTCTATGCCTTAAGTATGGCTTAAGGAGGAAGTTAAAATGCTGGATAAATCAAAAGCTTTAGTTTTACTCTTGATCCCTAATAAGTTTTAGACGATATCTACATGTAACCACTTTAAAGATTATTTAAATATATAACAAGATTATAAAAATATCCTGAAGTTTATTTTTTCCTTGGGATCGCTGAAACCTATAGAAAATAATGACTTTTTGGCTTTTCTCCGTCTTTATATGTAGAAGCAAAATATAAAGATGAACTTCAGCCAGAAACGGCACTAAAGATGAATCCAAATGAAACCTATTAAATTTTTAGCATCTGCCTGTAAATATTGCCGTCATTACCAGCCAGAAGGTCGCCGTGGTGGAACGTGCCAGCAGTTGGGCGCACCAGTTCAAGCGACTTGGAAGGCTTGCTCTTTGGCGCTCCCACCTTTTGCACCTTCTTGGGAAACCTTGGAAGATGCTTGGGGTTTACCAGATGCAGCCCCAGTTTTAACATCTTGTCAATCTCTAGCCTCAGATTTAGACAATACTGCTCTTGTCCCGATAGAGGAAATAACTGCCTCTATATCTGAACAGGTAAAGACTAAAGCAGTGGTTATTTAGTTATCCATTATTACTGGACTGAGTTTGTAGTCTGCTTAAAATAAGATTTGTTTTTAAGATTTTTAATGCTGTAAAAGTTGATATATACAAAAATCGCACTTCATTAAAGGGTGCGATTTTTGCAATTCTAAGGTAGCCAAGGAAAAGAGCGAAAATCTGGTGGGCGCTTTTCAAGAAAGGCTTGTTTTCCCTCAGATCCTTCTTCTGTCATGTAATAAAGTAGGGTGGCATTACCAGCGAGTTCTTGTAAACCAGCTTGTCCGTCACAATCAGCGTTGAAGGCGGCTTTGAGACACCGAATTGCGATCGGACTTTTTTCTAAAATCTCCTGCGCCCATTGAATCCCTTCAGTTTCTAGTTGTTCGACTGGAACGACGCAATTAATTAAGCCCATTTCTAGCGCTTGTTGTGCATCATATTGGCGGCAGAGAAACCAAATTTCTCTAGCCTTTTTTTGTCCCACGATGCGGGCGAGATAGCTAGCTCCAAAACCACCGTCAAAACTGCCGACTTTCGGGCCAGTCTGTCCAAAAATGGCGTTATCGGCGGCGATGGTAAGGTCGCAAATCAAGTGTAAGACGTGTCCACCACCGATCGCATATCCAGCTACTAAAGCAATCACCACTTTCGGCATGGAACGAATCAGGCGTTGTAAGTCTAGCACATTCAAGCGAGGGATGCCAGCATCATCCACATAACCCGCATGTCCCCGCACGCTTTGATCGCCACCAGAACAGAAAGCATATTTGCCATCAGTGTGTGGACCATAACCAGTAAATAAAACAACACCAATAGTAGTATCTTCACGAGCATTACAGAAAGCATCGTACAGTTCAAAGACTGTTTTGGGACGGAAAGCATTGCGTTTATGAGGACGGTTGATGGTGATTTTCGCAATACCATCAGTTTTTTGATACAGGATATCTTCGTAGGTTTTGGCAGTTTGCCAGTTAATTTGCATTGGTATGGAGTGCGCTATTGCTTCGAGAATTTTATCGTGGACTTAGGGACAAGCGATACCTGCGGTGGGCTACGCCGACGCTAAAATTGGTGTCTCAAGCCTTTACAATCTGGTAATTGTCTGGGTGTTTTGTCAATGCCCATCACGTCAAAACTTTGCCCTTGCAATCGCATCACTGGGGGTAAAGTGAAAAGTTCTCAAACTCGCTTGGTGGTTAACCCTGCTGCCAATGCTTTCCGAATGGCGGCACAAACAGCTGGCAAGAATTTTCTATCGACTTTGGACAACTAAAGGTAACTATCAAGATATTGGCATGGATTATTATGAGCAACGTTACCAAGAACGAGTTATCAATAATCTCCAAAAAAAGGCTCTAGCTTTAGGTTTTGAGCTTGTTCCTCAGCCCGAAACAAATACGGTTTCTTAGGAGAGGGATAACCACTGTTGTTTTATCAAATTGCAAAAGGTAGCAGTAACTTTTGGTATTGGGACAGGCAATCACAGAAGGAAAGTTAACACCCAAAGCGAAACCCAAAGATATATAGAACCCATTTGGGATCTATCTATTCGCCAACCGCTTGAGCATCAGTCGAATGAAACAGAGATTGAGTTTTGCTGTCGCATGACTTAAGGTACGCTCAAAGTTTTTGACTAAGCTCTTACACCGCTCCATCCAAGCATTGGAACGTTCAATGATCCATCGTGTTGCAACTGGGACAAATCCTGCTTTGCCTTGGGCTGCTTTTTCGGCTTTCGTCGGCTTAGGTGCAAGTTGACTTCTATCTTGGTCAAGACTTGTGGATAGAGTTTTTCCAGGGCAGTGCTGATTGTGTTTGGGTGATAGCCGTGGTCGAGCAGGATGGTAATTTTAGGAATGTTGACAGGCTTGGCTCGAAAGTAATCCAGGTTGTGGCTCAAGAGTTCAATTAAGCCTTGATCATCGGTCACACTGGCTTTACTACAATGTGTGAAAAATGGTAGTCCTAGCGTATCAACAGCGAGATGTCGTTTGATGCCATTGGTGCATTTGTAATGACAGAACCCTTTGGATTCAATACTTGCAGTGCAGGTATTCTTCACCGCAAGGGAAGTCGATGATCAGCAATCTTGTCCACTTCGGTTTTTTTTGGCTTGTTGCCGCACCTGTGAATGCAACGCACTCATCATCCCTTCTAGAACCCCATCCACACGCCACTGCTTGTAATGCCAGAAAACGGGCGAGTAGGGCGGCAAGTCTTTCGGCAAATCACACCAGTTACAACCATTTTTTAGTTGGTAAAAGATACCATCCAGGATTTGGCGCTTTGTCCATCGCGGCGGTCTGGTTTTCTGCTTTTTTGGCAGTAATGGTTCAATTAGTTCCCACTCTTTATCGGTTAAGCTGCTGGTGTACGGCATTTATTTTTGATCCTAGCTCATTGCCAGAGATCCCAAATGGGTTCTATATAACCCTGAATCGTAGCGAAGCTTGGAAATTATATGCAAGTTAACTTGCCGAATCTCACCATCGTCCGATAACTACCACCAACGCCTGCAAGGGCGAGAGATTCCTAACATACTTACTCGGCCGCTCATTGCTTGCTAACATCGCCAGGATTATCTGGTTCAATTGCCGCATCGTTGTCGCGTTTATTTGCGGTAGCAAGCACTGTCGCAATGAGTAAGATGTCAAGCATGGGCTCAAAGAGTGGTCTTTGAGTTGTCGTTGTCAGAGACAATAACTCTACTACGTCAGCCCTACCTCTTCATACTCTTATTTTGGCTAAGGTATTGGCTGGCTGCTACACCTCACAAAAGCCTCGAATACTAACCCCACCGGCCCATGGGACTTTACCCTGCCGAAGTGGAATGCTCCTGCTGCCATCTGCCCCGACTGCAATGGTCAAGACTTCTTCACTCATAAACTGATGCTGGGATACGGACAACGGATGGTTCGCGCTAAAGCTGGCGAATTAGAAGAGCAGTTTGGGAGTGTGCGATCGCAGAATACCCGTTTATTCACGTTTACCCACAGCAAAAAGTACACCAACCTGTAGTTATCAAAGCAAACAAAGAAGGTATTTGTGTGCTAATCAAATGATTATCATTATTGTTTTCGGCTCGATTCTTGGTTTTTGTTGATTAATTTATTCTTTGGAAGTCCCTTATGATCCTAATCGTTCAGCATCTGTTTGGGGATCTTGCGGCTATCTACCCTTTCAATACAAACTTTTAATTTTTCAGCTAAAACCCGTACATGAGGTTCAGACATAATACTATCATGATGACCAGGAATATCATGGATTTCTAAACCGCCAGCAGCTAATTCTTCCCACCTTTCCAAATAACGAGTATATTCTTGAGTTTGTTCGACTGCTCTAAAAAATATTACTTTCCCTAGATAAACTGTAGGATAATAATTTTTGTAAGCAGTCGCGATCGCATCTCTCACTGCTAAGTTGAGAAATGCACGAGGTAAAGGCAGATTCCTGCTCACATAAAATTGGTA
Source organism: Nostoc sp. ChiQUE01b (assembly GCF_034531255.1). Lineage (NCBI taxonomy): Bacteria > Bacillati > Cyanobacteriota > Cyanophyceae > Nostocales > Nostocaceae > Nostoc > Nostoc sp. ChiQUE01b. The sequence continues at coordinate 50,445 of NZ_JAVRBM010000012.1, forward strand.
AACATTTTCCTTAATTCGATTCTGAATTCGGTGATTAATCTTTTCCCAAATCGATTTTATCTGCTGTTGAAGTGTCAAATTAGCAAAAGAGCTACGGCTGCGCTTAATCATATCCTTTAAACTCAATACAGATTGATGGATACGATTCACAGCTTTATTTGCTGGAGGTATCATTTTCGGAGGATAGGCATCAAAAATAGTTAGTAATTCAACAGTCTCTCCTTGAGCATAAAGTTGTTGTGCCATTTCATAAGCTATCATACCTCCTGCACACCATCCTCCCAGAAAATATGGTCCGTGTGGCTGAACAGTTTTTATTTCTTTAATATAATGAGATGCCATATCCTCAACACAGGTATGGGGAGATTCTATACCATCTAAACCCTTTGCTTGTAATCCATAAACTGGTTGGTCTGCATCTAATTTAGACAACAAATTCAGGCTATATATCAAACTTCCGTAAATAGTATGTATATAGAAAAAAGGTCTTTTTGAACCATGAGGTTGAATCGGAACTAATGAAGAACTAAAAGTAGAAAATTTTTCTTGACGAAGTATATTAGCTAGTTTTTTAATTGTTGAAGCTTGGAAAAAAGTATTCGGAGTAATATTTTTGCCTAATATATTTTCAATTTGAGTAACTAGCCTTATAGCTAGTAGAGAATGTCCTCCTACATCAAAAAAGTTATCATTCAACCCAAGGGGATGAACACCCAACACATTTTCCCAAATTTTGGTAAGTTTTAGTTCTAAATCATCAGATGGGGCTATATATTCTGCCGATTTCAACTTGTTAAAATCAGGAGTGGGAAGCGCAAGACGATTAATTTTACCATTAGGAGTTAAAGGCATAACATCAAGTTCAACAAAAGCAGCAGGAAGCATATAATCAGGTAACTTCTGCTCTAGGTACTGTTTTATTTCATTGATAATAGCCTCACCTCTTCTAGGAATAATATAAGCTACTAATCGCTTTTCTCCAATCATATCTTCTCTAGCAATGACAACAGCTTCTTTGATTTGAGAATGTTGGTTTAATAAAACTTCAATTTCTCCTAATTCAATCCGAAAACCACGAATTTTAACTTGAAAATCTTTCCTACCTAAACATTCTATGACACCATTAGCTCGCAAGCGTCCCAAGTCTCCAGTGCGGTAAATTCTCTTATTTTCACCCTGCGGATCTTCTAAAAATGCTGCTTTTGTTAATTCTGGTTTCTGCCAATATCCAAGGCAAATATAAGGACTTCTAATCGCTATTTCTCCATAGATATCAGTTTGCTTACATTCATGATTAAGCAAAATAATTTCTGTGTCTTCAAAAGCATAACCTGCCGGAACATACTTTTGGGTAATTTTGGTGTGTTTATCAATTAAATATTGAAGATTGAAAGAAGATTCTGTTGAGCCTAAACCATTAACAAAAATACATTCATCTGCAAATAATTTTTGATATAATTCAACATCATTTTTGATAACTTGTTCTCCTCCCAATACCACTAAACGCACCTGAGAAAGCTGCTTTTTTACAATTGATTCTTGGGAGTTTAATGTCTCAAGAAAATGTCTATAAACTGTAGGAGTAGAATGATAGATAGTAATTTTCTCTATTTCTAACCAATCAACTAAGTGAGCTAAACCTTCTGATTTTATATCAAACGGGTACAGAGTCGCACCATTCAAAAGAGCCGAAAAAATATCAATAATAGCTGCATCAAAACTATAAGATGCAAATAAACTTAATTTGTCCTCTGATGAAACATGAAGATTATTAGTATAGTTTCTAATGAAATGTAGGACATTGCGGTGATTTTGGATAACTCCTTTGGGTTTTCCTGTCGAACCAGAAGTGTAAAGAATATAGGCAAGAGTATCTGGTGATATTTCTTGGTTATTTTCTAAAAACGAATCATTAATCTTAATATCATCAACATTAATAACGGGCAATTTACCCTGAACTAATTCTTGAGCATAACTCAAATTTTTGTGATTAGTTAAAACGACTTGAGCAAGCGAATTTTCGAGAATATATAAAACCCTATATTGGGGATATTTGGGGTCAAGAGGAATATAAGTTTTGCCTGCTTTTAAAACTCCCAATATTGCAGCTATCATTGGTGCATCATGGTCAAATAACAGGGCAATCTTACCCTCTTGCTCGTTATTTTCCTCAAGAAGTGCTTGAGCTATCCTATTAGCTTGAGTATTTAACTCTTTATAAGTCCATTGATAATTTTGAGTTTTGACAGCAATATGATGAGGGTATTTTGTTACTTGCTGCTCAAATCGCGATGGTATAGATTGTTCAATCTCTTGTTTTGGAAATTCTATAAATGAATTAGTAGGACTAACTTGATGACGCTGATGTGATAATTCATAACGCTCCGTTTCAGTTAAAATCGAGAAACTAGAGATTGTTTTTTCTGGATGAGTAGAAATTCCTTCTAGCAATTTCTGGAAATGCGTTGCCATCCATTGAATTGTATCTACATTGAAGAGAATCGTATTATAAACAAATCGCAGATGAATTTGATTATTTTCTTCTCCTACATAAAGACTCAAATCAAACTTAGAAGTGGTTTCAATAATAGAAATTGGTTCGACTATTAAATCATTAAGTTTGAGAGAATCATGAGCTAAGGGAACCATGTTAAACCAAACTTGAAATACCGGATTATAGCTGACACTTTTTGCAAGTTTGAGTTCTTCTACTAGCTTTTGAAAAGGTAAGTCTTGATGAGTATAAGCGTCTAAAGTAACTTGTCGAACGCGATTTAGTAATTCTCGGAAACTAGGATTTCCGCTCAAATCGCTCCGCAAAGCCAAAGTGTTGACAAAAAACCCAATTAAATTTTCAATTTCTGTGCGGTTGCGTCCCACGATGGGAGTTCCCATAATTATATCTTCTTGTCCACTGTAGCGAGAAAGTAATACTTTAAATGCTGCCAATAGAGTCATAAATAAAGTGACCCCTTCTTTTTGGCAGAGGGTTTTGATGTTTGCAGTTAATTCCGAAGATAACAACAGAGTATGGGAAGCACCTTGATAAGTTTGGACTTGTGGACGGGGAGAGTCCATAGGTAATTCTAAAACAGGTAAGGCTCCACCTAATTGTTGTTTCCAGTAAACAAGTTGAGATTCTAAAAATTCATCTGTAAACCAGTGGTGCTGATACAAGGCAAAGTCAGCATATTGGATGGAAGGGGATGGTAATTGTAAGGGATTACCTGTAGAAAAGGCTTGATAAAGTGCCGCCAGTTCCCGTTGCAATATATCATCAGACCAACCATCAAAAATAATGTGATGAATATTAAATAACAGTAGATGCGATTCTGGCTTTAACCGCAACAGTTTAACACGAAAGAGAACATCATTTGCTAGATTAACAGGTGTTTCTGCTTCTTGTTGAGCTATGTTTTCTGCTGCTATTTCTCGTTGCTTATTAGGCAAAGATTGTAAATCTATGATAGGTAATTTGAAATCAATATTTTTAGTAATTACCTGAGTTGGTTCTCCGTCTTTTGAAATAAAATTAGTTCGCAGAATTTCATGACGTTGTATAATTTCGCCTATACTTCTTTCTAAGGCAGTAATATTTAGTACACCCTGAAGCCGTAGCTTGAAGGGCATATTATAAGCAGTGCTGTTGGGTTCTATTTGCGCGAAAAACCAAAGACGTTGTTGAGCAAAGGAAAGTGGTAGATTTTCTTGTTCCTGTCTGGGTTCAATTGGTGGCAATAATAAAGAATTGTTAGTTTGTTCAGTAATACCGATCGCTAGGGAAAGTTGCGAAATAGTAGGATATTCAAAGAGTAAGCTTAATGGTATTTCTTGATTAAAGGTTTGTCTGATACGCGAGACAAGAAGAGTTGCCAGCAATGAATGTCCACCTAACTCAAAGAAGTTATCATCAATGCCAATATTTTCTACTTTCAGAACCTGACTCCAGATATTAGCAAGAATTTTTTGTGTATGAGTTATTGGAGCAGTATCTTTAATTCGAGAAGCAGAAAAATCGGGAGCAGGAAGAACATGATAGTCAATTTTACCATTGGGAGTCAAAGGGAAAAATTCTAAAGCCACGAAAGCAGAAGGAACCATATAATCAGGTAGCTTCTGTTTCAAATAATCACGTAATTTCTGGGATATTTCTGATTGTAATAAGGTTATTTCTTGATTACCTATTCCCTCTTTTGCAGAGTAGGGGATAATATAGGCAATTAATCTTTGTTCGCCAGGTATATATTCTCTAGCGATGACTTTAGCTTCTTTCAAATCTGGATATTGATTTAATAAAGTTTCAATTTCTCCTAATTCTATTCTGAAACCGCGTATTTTAACTTGGTTATCGATGCGTCCCAAAAATTGGATATTACCATCAGGTAAATAACGAGCTAAATCTCCCGTTTTATACAATTTGGTATTTTCTAGGGGATGAAAAATGAACTTCTCGTTCGTTAATTCCGGTCGATTTAAATAACCTTGTGCTAAACTCTCTCCTCCAATATATAACTCCCCAGCAGCACCGATAGGAACGAGATTTTTCTGAGGATCGAGAATATATACTTTGCGATTTGGTAAGGGACGACCAATGGGAATGTTGGTATAAGATTCGAGCGCTGTAATGTCTTGAGGAACTGTAAAAGCGATCGCTGTTATGGTTGCTTCTGTCGGACCGTAAGCATTAATTAAGCTGACTCCTTTTATCGGACTGTTGTACCAAATTTTTAGGGTTTCTGCTGGTAGTGCTTCACCACCGCAAATGACTAATCTGAGTTGATTTATGGGAGCGAAACAAGTCTTTTCATCTAGAGACTGCAACCATTGAGTTAAGTAAACAGGAGGAATGTCAACAACAGTCAAACTATAATCAATCAATTTTTGGTGGAATTCTGAGGGAGTTAATAATTTCGCGTTAGCAATGATCAGGGTAGCTCCCACTACTAGAGTTGTTAAAGTTTGCTCTAAGGAAACATCGAAACTGAGAGAGGCAAATTGTAAAATGCGATCGCTCGAATTGAGTTGGTAGTGTTGTATAATATTCTGACAGTGATGAGCGATCGCTTGATGTGAAATCAAAACTCCTTTCGGTGTTCCTGTTGAACCAGAGGTATAAATAATATAAGCCAGATTGTCCGCACTTATACAACTTTGCAGATTGTTTGTAGATTCGATTGCAATATGTAGCCAATCTGCATCTAAATTCACAACTTGTAGCGAATTTATGAATAACTTATCAGCTAAAGATTTTTGGGTCAAAAGAATAGTAACTTGCGAGTCCTCAATCATAAACCTGAGACGTTCTTGAGGGTAAACTGGGTCTAGTGGTAAATAGACACCTCCAGCTTTGAGAATTCCTAATAACCCAATAATTCTTGCTAAAGATGGTTCTAAACACAATCCTACTAATTTATTCGCACTGATTCCTAGTTTTTGCAGATAATTTGCTACTTGATTAGCTTTTTTGTTGAGTTCTTGATAGGTTATTTCTTCGTTTTCAAACACCACCGCAATCGCATCAGGTGTTTTTTCTACTTGTTCTTCAAACAATTGATGAATATATTTATCATTATTAATATTGACCTCACTCTGATTCCAAGCAATTAATAATTGATGCTTTTCCGATTCAGTGAGTAAAGGTAATTGCCAAATATTTTGTTCAGAATCAGTCAATATCTCAGACAATAAAACTTGGAAATTTTTGAGCATTCGCTCCATTGTCGAATCATCAAACAAATCCGTATTGTATTCCCACTCACCTATTAACTGTCCATTCCGTTCTTCCATTGACAAAGTGAGGTCGAATTTCGCCGTTATTACTAATGGCTCTAAAACTTCTACATTTAAATTTGGTAATTGTAATTCTCCTATTAGTGCATTTTGCAAAGCAAACATCACCTGAAAAATAGGAGTATGACTGGGATCGCGTTCTGGTTGTAAAACTTCAACTAGCTGCTCAAATGGTACATCCTGATGGGTGTATGCTTCTAAACATACCCGTCGGACTCGACTTAGTAATTCTCTAAAACTCGGATGTTCGCTTAAATCAGTTCGCAATGCTAAGGTATTAACAAAAAATCCCATTAATCCCTCAATTTCTCTGCGGTTACGTCCCGCAATGGGAGTTCCTACAATTACATCTTCTTGTCCGCTGTAGCGACAAAGTAATACTTTAAACGCTGCTAGTAAAGTCATGAACAAAGTCACACCCTCTTTTTGAGTAAAAGATGTGATACTTGCAGTTAACTCTGGTGATAAAACGAAGGTTTTTGTTGTTCCTCTGTAGGTTTGGACTTTGGGACGAGGACGGTCTATAGGTAATTCTAATATAGGTAAAATTCCACTTAGTTGCTGTTTCCAGTAATTAAATTGTAATTCTAAATTACTACCAGTAAGCCACTTTCTTTGCCATAAACTAAAGTCTGCATACTGAATAGGAAGTTTCGTTAACGGAGAAGTCAAACCTTCACAATAAGCTGTATAAATTGCGTTCAATTCCGCAAATAGTATCCCAAAAGACCAGCCATCAAAAATGATGTGATGAATATTAAATATCAGTAGAGATTTTTCGGCACTCAATTGCAACAAATGAACACGAAATAGAGCATCTTTCGCCAGATTAAAAGGTCTTTTTGCTTCTTTTTTAGCTATTTTTGCAGCTTCTATTTTTAGTTGATCATCAGATAATGATTGTAAATTAATGACAGGTAAACTAAAGCTATTTTTTGAGCTATCATTAATAATCTGTATCGCTTGTCCGTCGATAACAACAAAATTTGTGCGTAATAATTCGTGACGCTCTATGATGTCAGCGATGCTTTTTTCCAAAGCAGCAATGTGAAGTAAACCCTGAATTTTAAAACTGTAAACAAGATTATAAGCAGTGCTATTAGGTTGTAACTGGTCTAAAAACCAAAGACGTTGTTGAGCAAAAGATAGGGGTAGAGTCTCTAGCTGTTGTCTTGGTTCTATTATTGGTATTAATAAATTATTATTAGTTGTTTCTGTAATGCCAAGATGCTTGGAAAATTCAACAATAGTAGGAAATTCAAATAATAAATGGATTGGGATTTCTTGGTTAAATGCCTGTCTAATCCGCGATAGAACTTGTGTCGCTAGTAATGAATGTCCACCTAATTCAAAAAAGTTATCATCAATTCCAATATTATCTACCTTCAGAACCTGACTCCAAATATCAGTGATAACTTTTTCCGTAGGATTCTGAGGAGCAACATAATTACTGCGAGCAGATGTGTAATTGGGAGCAGGAAGAACGCGATAGTCAACTTTACCATTATTAGTCAAAGGGAAAGACTCTAACAGTACAAAAGCAGCGGGAATCATATAATCAGGTAGCTGCTGTTTTAGATAATCGCGTATTTGATCTGAAATTTCTGATTGTAATGAGTTAAATTCCTTTTTTACAGAGTTGGGTATAATATAGGCAACTAATCTCTTATCTCCAGGAATATCTTCCCTAGCGATAACTTTAGCTTCTCTCAGATTGGGATGTTGATTTAATAATGTTTCGATTTCTCCTAACTCAATTCTGAAACCGCGAATTTTTACTTGATTATCAATTCTTCCTAGATACTCAATATCACCATTAGGTAAATAACAAGCTAAATCACCTGTTTTATAAAGACGCGCTTCTGGTTGATTATTAAAAGGATGGGAAATAAACCTTTGGGCAGTTAATTCTGGTCGATTTAAATAACCACGTGCTAAACCTGCACCTCCGATATAAATTTCACCAGCTACACCAACAGGTACATGTTGCAGATGAGAATCTAATATGTAAAATTGTAAGTCTGGAATCGCACAACCAATTACTTTTGATGAAGAATTTAAATCGGCTATATTGATGGGGCGATAGGTAACATGAACAGTAGTTTCCGTAATACCGTACATATTCACTAATTGAGGAAACTTGTCTCCATGTCTGTCAAACCAAGGTTTTAAACTTTGAATATTCAGTGCTTCTCCACCAAAAATAACAAAGCGTAAGTTCAAATTACTATAATTAATATTATTACTTAAAGACGCTTCAAATTGTATCAGTTGTTGGAAAGCAGAAGGTGTTTGATTCAGAACTGTAATTTTTTCTTGCGATAATAAATTATAAAATAATTCCGGAGAACGACTCACATAATAAGGAACAATAACAAGACGACCACCATAGAGAAGCGCACCCCAAATTTCCCACACGGAAAAGTCAAATGCGTAGGAATGGAACAAACTCCAAACATCATTCTGGCTAAATTGAAACCAAGGCTGTGTGGCTGCAAATAAACGAACGACGTTACAGTGGGAAATAAGAACACCTTTAGGTTGACCTGTTGAGCCAGAAGTGTAAATAATATAGGCGAGGTTACTAGGCTTAACGGCTATCTTTGTTGGTTGACTTGGTGTTTTGACGATATCTTCCCAATCAGTATCTAAACAAACTATCCTAGCTTGATGTTCGGGAAGTTTTTCAACTAAATGCTGTTGTGTTAACAATATTGAAACTTGAGAATCTGACAGCATGAAAGCTAAACGTTCTTGAGGATAGGCAATATCCAAAGGTACATAAGCTCCACCAGCTTTGAGAATCCCTAATATTCCTACAACCATTTCTAGGGAACGTTCTACACAAATACCCACTAAAACTTCTGATTGTACTCCTAATGATTGCAAATAATTAGCTAATTTATTTGCACGTTGATTGAGTTCTTGATAAGTAAGTTGTTGATTTACTCTTCTGCTGTCGGAGACGCTACGCATAGCTTGCTTCCCCAAAGGGGTACGAGAAGTCGCGCTTTGCGCCTCTACAAACACCACCGCGATCGCATCTGGTGTTTTCTCTACCTGTTCCTCAAACAACTCATGAATGCACTTATCTTGGGGATAATCTGTCTGAGTTTGATTCCATTCAATTAATAATTGATGTCTTTCCTGTTCTGTAACAGAGGCTGTAAAACCGTGCAAGAAACCACACCAGAATTGTTCAGGATTTGCATAAGACTCTAGAAAAGTATCTTCTATATTTTTCATAAGTATATTTTTTTAGAATTTAATTACGTGTTAATACGTAGTAATTAAGTATATTTTTTTATATTCAGAGTATAACAAAAATATTTGAAAAGTATAAAAAATCCCCCTTAAATCTAAGTTTAATAAGCGATTTTTTAGTTAAGGAAATTAATCTGCCCGAAACCATTGTAGAGACGTTATATGTAACGTTTCTACAATGATTAACTCCGGGGCATCCTGAACCGCCGTTATAAAATTGTTATTTCTAGCGAGTTATGCGTTTCCTCCGTAGTAAACATTATCCGCAAGACCTAAACCGTTGTTGTACTTATCCAGGTTGGAATTAATTACACTACCAGCCTCTAATCCATAGAGAACATTGGTGTTGGAACTGTAGGGATTTGGCAAGCTGGAGGCACTCGAAATGCCTTGACTCCAGTAAGTATCAGCAAGGGGGCTATTAACACTGCTACCAGTCATACTGTTCAATGCGCCATCGCCCTTCTTATCGCCATTTTCGTCTGGAGTTATGGCTTGCAACCAATTGATGCCTTCGTTAATGTAGTATCGAGCATCTTTATCAGTTGTATTGGCGGTGTCAATAGGGTTGCCAGCGAGGTAATTTAACCAACCAGCAACCAAAGAGCGACCAAGATCGTAACGCTTATCTCCGTTCGGGTGTTGGGAAGCATCAACAATCTGGAGTGCCTGTTTACGAGAATAGTAGAGAGTATCTTCACCTGCATCACTTTTACCATTACGGTTGTAGTCGCCGATTAGTACACCTGTTTCATATTGTCCGGTCACTGGATCGAGAACTTTTCCAGGTTGTGCAGAATTCGTGTAAGGTGCGAACAGAAGATCGCCGTCAGCAAAATTGGACTGTGTTTTTTGTGATGGTTCGTTGCCTTGAATACCGTCCCAGAAGGTTTGCCAGGTTGTGTTCTGCCAGAATCCGGGAGTACGTACACCAGGGGCTGATGGGATGGGAGCAGCTAGAATATTGTCAGTATCGGTGGCACTGTTGTTGTTGGTGTTGGTGTCAGTGAAACCAGTTGGACCCGTAATTGTAGCAGTATTAGTGAGAGAGCCACTGGTTTGAGTCGTTGCCTTGAGGATATCAAGAGATTTGAGCTTAAAGCTATCGTCACAATCTCCGATTTTAGCGGCAATAACCACAGCGTTACCGACAATGTTATTCGCATTGATATCTGCCGTGCGATCGCTGTTACCACCGTTGTTAACTTCAGTGAAACCGAAGCTATTGAGAACCGAACTATTTAAGTTAAGGTGATTGGTGTAAGGATTGTTGAAGTTACCAACCCAGACAGAGATATCACTATCTCCACCATCAACGTAAGCTAATGCAGCTTTGTTAATAACCACCGACTCAGAGAATTCTAGCAAAACGTAGTTGTTAAGACCAGAATTATCGACGCGATGGCTTCCACTATTACCATCTTCAGTGGCATCAATTACACCTAAGCCCCAATTGCCGTAGATACCTAGAGCGGCGGTATTCCAGGTTCCCGTGCTGGTGCTACTGAAAGCACTGGCTTTGACAGAAACACCATTAGCAGAGAAAGTGCGAATGTTGCCCTTACTACCATTGCTCGAACTGCCATCGGTCAAGTTAATAGTGGTAGCAGTGGTGTAGGAAGAAGTCGCAGCGGCTACAGTTGCATTCACGGTATAGGTGATGCTGCTGCCACCTGCTAAGGTGACGTAATCATTGATGTTGCCTGTACCACTGGTTTGATTATCTTTAGCTCCTCCGGTAGCGACACTAGTCCAAGTCACATCGGTGAGATTCGTTGGCATGATATCGCTCACCAAGGCATTGGTAGCAGTCATCAGACCATTATTTTTAGCGACAATGGTGTAGGTAATCTTCTGTCCGGGGGTAACAGTTGTCAAACCATCGGTTTTGGTAATTGACAGGTCGCCGATGTTTTTAATTAGTCCTGCATCAATCGTCAGGTTATCAGTTGTACCGACAGAGAATTGAGCCGTTGTGCCGTTGGCATTAACAACATCATTATCAACCGCATCGCTTCCCATATTGGTGGTGGTAAATCCATCGAAGCCAGTGGGTTGAACGAATTGAACGCTGTAGCTGCTGTTGGCGTTGACGTTGAATTGGTAAAGACCATTGGTATCGGTGGTCGTTGCCCCAATTTGAGTACCTGTTTGGTTAAAGAGCTTAACAGCTATACCAGAAACTCCTGATTCACCTGCATCTTGAACACCATTTCCATCAACATCGTACCAAACGCGATCGCCTATTTTAACAGTAGAAGCAGCAACAATCGTGTCTGTGTCGGTGGCGCTGTTGTTGCTGGTGTTGGTATCAGTGAACCCAGTGGGACCTGTAATTGTAGCGGTGTTGTTGACAGAGCCACTGGTTTGAGTCGTTGCTTTGAGGATATCAAGAGATTTGAGCTTAAAGCTATCGTTGGTATCGCCGATTTTAGCGGCAATTACCACAGCGTTACCTACAATGTTATTCGCATTGATATCTGCCGTGCGATCGGTGCTACCACCGTTGTTGAATTCGGTAAAGCCGAAGCTATTGAGAACCGAATTATTTAAGGTGAGGTGATTAGTGTAAGGATTGTTGAACTTACCAACCCAGATAGAGATATCACTATCCCCACCATCAACGTAAGCTAATGCAGCTTTGTCAATAACCACCGACTCAGAAAATTCTAGTAAAACGTAGTTGTTAAGACCGGAATTATCGACGCGATGGCTTCCAGTATTACCATCTTCAGTGCCATCAATTACACCTAAGCCCCAACTGCCGTAGATACCCAGAGCGGCGGTATTCCAGGTTCCCGTGCTGGTGCTACTGAAAGCACTGGCGTTGACAGAAACACCATTAGCAGAGAAAGTGCGAATGTTGCCCACAGTACCATTGCTCGAACCGCTACTTGTCAAGCTAATGGTGGTGGGAATGGTGTAGGAAGGAAGCGGGTTAGCGGCTACAATTGCATTCACCGTATAGGTGATGCTGCTACCGGCTGCTAAGGTGACGTAATCGTTGATGTTGCCTGTTCCACTGGTTTGATTGTCCGTTGCACCACCAGTAGCTACGCTAGTCCAAGCGATATTAGTCAAATTGCTGGGCATGATATCGCTCACCAAGGCATTGGTAGCAGTAATCAGACCATTATTTTTAGCCACGATGGTGTAGGTAATCTGCTGTCCGGGAGTAACAGTTGTCAAACCATCGGTTTTGGTAATTGACAGGTCGCCGGCATTTTGATAAATTCCTGCATCTAAAGTCAGGTTGTTTTCCCCAGAAGCCAGGGTAACAATCTGAGTTTTGCCAGTAATGGCATTAGCATCGGAATCTACAGCATCATTAGCACCTATGTTAGCTTGAGTAAATTGATATCCCGCAGGCAAATTAGAGAATCCAACTTGATATTCTTGACCTGGTGTTAGTCCAGCGAAGTTGTAGTTGCCATTAGCATTGGTAGTTGTGGTGATGGTGGTATCGCCAATGCCGTTGATGATGCCATCCGACCCGCCGCTAGTTAGGGTAACAGTTACACCACTTACTCCCGTTTCACCTACATCTTGAATGCCGTTGTTGTTACCATCATTGAATACAAAGTCTCCCAAGGA
>NZ_JAVRBM010000012.1:63192-150674 GCF_034531255.1 Nostoc sp. ChiQUE01b
CTACTGTTACCCCTGCTACCCCTGCTTCTGCTACATCTTGAATGCCGTTGTTGTTACCATCATTGAATACAAAGTCTCCCAAGGATGCTGTTTTGTAGAACCCGGAATCGATTGTTGTGTCATTCTCCCCAGCAGAGAGGTTAACTACATCGGTAATCAGTCCATTACTGTCAATCGCATCATTACTACCTGCATTGACGGGACTAACACCATTAAAGCCATTGGGTTGTACAAATTGGACTTTGTAATCTCCTGGTTGTAAGTTGCTGAAGGAGTAGAGTCCATTACCGTCTGTGGTTGTGGTGGTAATGACATTACCTGTTGTATCCAACAGGTTGACTGTGGTATTCGCTATACCTGCTTCCCCTGCATCTTGAATACCATTGGCATTTTTGTCTTCAAAGACAAAGTTCCCTAAGCTCGCTAGTTGTACTAACCCAGCATCTAATGTACCGTTAAATTCGCCTGATGTTAATGTAACTTTTTGGGTTAAGCCAGTTGTGCGGTCAGCATCGCTATCTTTGCTGTCATCCCCCACATTGGCTGTGCTAAAGCTATAACCTGTTGACGATGTAAATTTAACTTGATAATCTCCGGGGGTTAAGCCGCTAAAGCTGTAACCACCATTTGCATTTGTGGTGGTTGTAGCGATGACACTACCGTCAACGGGGTTGATTAATTCTACTGTTACCCCTGCTACCCCTGCTTCTGCTACATCTTGAATGCCGTTGTTGTTGCCATCATTGAATACGAAGTCTCCCAAGGATGCTGTTTTGTAGAACCCGGAATCAATAGTTCTGTTAACCTCTCCACCAATTAAGGTAATAGGTGCGGAGGTCAAATTATTGCGGAAGTCAGCATTGGAATCTAGAGATGTGTTGCCTTGCAGGTAAGGACTGACTGTATTAAAGCCTGCTGGTAAGCTAAATCTCACCTGATAAGTACTGGGCAGCAGTGGTCCAAACTGATACCAGCCCTTCTCAACTTGTGTTGTATAGGGGTTGTCTCCAGTAAGAGTGGTGCCAAGAACATTACCCTTGCCATCAAGTAACGTAACTGTTGCACCATCTATTCCTTCTTCATTAGCTTCTTGAACCCCATTGGCATTTAAGTCATGCCAAACGAAATCTCCAATACCTGCTGTCTTGACTTCCATCAAGATCGGTTGCAGGTTGGCACCTTTAACAATTACTCCAAAATCTTGCCCTGCTACTGGTACAAAGTTAGTGCCATTGGTTACAGCAAAACTCACTAACGCATCCGCTTTTTGCTGACTATAAACTTCCAATGAGTTGTAGTCTACGTTATTTAATACAGATGTTTCTCCCAGCAGTTTCCAGATAGCTAGCTGTACATCACCCCAAGTGTAGTCAACATTATTGTAGCGGTATTTGTTATTGACTAGGTTGCTTGCTTCTGTAACGTTATTTATCAACCAATTGATTTGCTTAAGTTGATTCAAGTATTGTTCAGCAGGCGAATTGGTTGTCTGTGAACCTGCATAAAGGATACCAGCGGGTATGTTGCCGTAGCTGGAATATACACTAGCTTGATTATAAGTACCTCTATTAATTGCAACGGTACTATTAACACACCAAGCATCATAGACTCCATTCAGTTGTCCGCTATTAGTGATGGTGACATTTATGTAACTGGGTAAAAGAGATGCTGTAGTTGTTGATGTGTCGTAATCAGTGATGATTTCTGTTGCTTTAGTTGGTAATATTGAGTTGAAGATTGAGAGATTGTTATCTGCCATAAGTTTTCCCTTGGGGATTTATGTTAGTCGGTTCGACAATAGTCTTGAAAATCTCACGATTAAACTTAAGTAAATGCATATATTTACTTCTTCTTTTAGATATCTTGACTGTCTCTCTCAAAAAAAATAAGCGTAATTATCCTGAAATAGTAATTTGAAGCAATTTCACGATTTTTTTACCAAAACTTAAAAATCAAGTCTCTTAACAATATATATAGAGAGTTAATTTATACGAAATCAATAAATATGTCTGGCATATAAATCTTAAAAAATCAATAAAATTAGCGTTTTGAGTCTTTAATTAAATAAATATTTTCTATATAATATGATTTTTATCAGCTTAATAAAAATCATAAAGAAAGCTTTAAAAGGGTGTGCTAGCTACTGAGACTGTTACGGAAACTGTCATCAGGGGGGTGTGACGTGAAAGGAAATATCTTCAAGGGGCGACAATCATCGCTAAACTAAGCTATATAAAGATTTAGAGGGTACAGACCCTTTGAAAAAATGGAGAAAAAAGAGGGGCTTATTGACAATGAATTATGCATTGGTCAGATACCAGTCCTGTATTTCTCACAAGAGAGAGCGATGTCTGCGACGGGCTACGCCTACGCATTCACCATAAATCCTACCCAGACTATGTTTCGGACTTTTGGGATGGCTCAGGTTTTGCTCAGCGTATGAAACGCCTAAATCGAAGTTTTATAAGAGACATCTCCGAAAACTGCCTAAGTATCTCTGTGACTAGCTTATAGCGTGCGATCGCCAGTTTCTGAATCCAGCTAGTTTCGACGATAGAATAGAGGTTTGAGATGTTTGTTGTTAATAATCAGACAAAAAAACGTGGTTATGTACATTCATTTTCAACTCATGTGAGCGCGTATGTTTCTACTGGTAATACAAGTGCCCCAATTCGTAATCTTACTACTCCACAAATTGTCAAAATTACTTGCTCATACTTTTTAGGATTTAAGCGAAATCTTTCTTGAACAACTCGAAATATTTTTACAGAACGAATTCCCTCACTTGTTCATAGCTATCTACAATTAATTCATAATCTGTAAGTATTTCTTTAACTACCATTAAGTCAGATTCGTTTTTTTTACTTGTTCAATTAAACTGGATGGTAGCAATTCTCTAAGTATTGGCAACCAATAGTTAAATGTATCATTTGCGGTGGATTCACTCACCCCAAACTGGATACCAAGAAGCTCAAATGTAGTCAGATGCCTGAGATAAACCAACGTTAAAATTATTTGTTCTTTAAGCAATAGTTTTGGTTTACGACCTCCACCACCAGCAATAATTCTAACTTTTTTGGATTCTAATAACTCTTGCTTTTCATGGTGTAATCGCTCCGCATTTTGAATTAATTGTTGTAACTGTTCATGCTCCAGACTAATTAACCGCTTTGTTTTTTTAAGATTTTGTTCAATATGATTCAGTATGTCGCTCATGTTTCTGTGTCAAAAAAACTAATTGAGGCAGCTCTACCTTGTTCAATTTTTTGAATATTTTGCAGGCTGTAACCAGTTTTTCTAGGTAGTTCATTTTGAGACAAGCCTTTAGCTTATCTCGTCTTTTTCAGTTTTACAAGCACAGGCATTTCCTAATTCTTACTCCCTAAAGTAGCACTACTTTCAGTTGGTTATCTGTCGCATGTGTATCTATAGGTAATCTAAATAATTACTAGGCGTAGCATTACCAATCGTAATACAAAAGTCAGACTTAGACTATTGTCAACTACTTCTAGTAGCGCTGCCATAAGTAGTATATAAAGAAGAAAGCAATACAAAAGACGACCGACTGAGCCTGACAAACTTCCGCGATCGCCTTTTGTTCCAATTAATTATGGAGATTTCAATTATGACCCATGTCAGATACACACAGCAAGCCCTCTCCCGCTACACCCTCCCCCGCCTCAAAAGAATCGCCACCGAACTCGGCGTAACACCCACCGGGGACAAAAGAGCGGCTGACACCTGGGTAAACGCAATCATCACCCATCAGTCCGCCCAAACTTACAAAATCGCTGACGAACAAACCACAGCCCAAGCCGAAGCGAGAGATAAACAGCAATGTGAGAGGTGGAGTGATTTAATGCCTCTGATAACTTGGGAGTTGTGGTTGTGCGGAATTATCATTGGTTCGACGACGGTAGAAGGAGCGGTGATTATGGCATACAAGAGGATTCCAGCAGCCATCACCCTGATTCCCATGCAGTACCTTAGCTTTAGATGTCGGTAAGGAAGCACATAACTGACACTTAGGATCGAGTGGTTTTGGCATATCTACTCTGCTTCCTCTTCACCGATGGCACAGTAGTAAGCAGCGATCGCAGCTTCTTGCTCACTACGAAGCGTATACCGCCGAAACGCTTTCTCGCTTTGATGCCCTGTCAGCTTCCGCGCATGGCTGGGGTCAACTCCCAATAGCAATAGGTCAGTAGCGTAAGTATGCCGAAAGGAGTGAGGATGCAAATCAACAATATGAGCAAGTTCACCGATTTTTTCCACAGCAAAGTAAATGCCGTGATAACTCAAGCGTTCACCTTTGTATGAAGCATGGTGTGAAATCATCAATGGGCTGAGGCTAGTTAACACCTCACTCCTTTCTTCTCGCGATCGCAAATACTGTGCCAAAACTTCTCGGCTCTCTTTTTTTAGTGGAACTAAGCGTGGTTCATTGGTTTTGGTATCGGGTAAAAACAGTAACTTACCATCAAACGACCCAACATTTAACTCCACAATTTCTCCAGCACGCAGCCCATGACTGAGAATGTGAACCAGTGCTGTATCCCGTTGCTTTGTTTCTCCCAGCAATTCCAAAGCTGACCAAACCCGTTCCATCTGTTCAGGGGTTAAACTCTGGACTGGTGGCAGTGGCACTTTTTCCAGTTTAATCCCTAGTGTGGGTAAGGTAGAAATTATGTCAGGATACGTATAGCACATCCATTTGAAAAAGCTTTTAAGTGCCGCGACTCCTGCATTGATGCTGCTTTTGGAAAGCGGTTTACCTGCATCAGTCCGTAACTCATCTCGTAGATATTCTTTATATAGCGCAAGGTGACGTGGACGCAGTTCATGATAATGTAGTTCACTCCAAGCCAAAAACCGTTTGAGTTCTCGTTCGTAAAGCTTGCGGCTGTTGGGAGCCAGATTCTTGCTGCGTAAAAATTCCAGTACTTTTACCCACCGGATATCAGTTGGTGGAGTTGTTTTTACAGGTCTTTTAATTGCTCCTGATTCTCTAGTAAGTGCTGCATCTTCAATTGGAATTAATTTAATTGGTGGTAAAGAATCTGCACTGTAATTCATTAATTTTCACCTCCCCTTTTCGAGCAGCCAGAAGCTTTTGGGCACCCGAATCAATGTACATCTTTCCCAATTCAAAGACCAGCCTCAGTAAATGCTTGGCTAAAAACATCAACCAAATCCAAAATTTCTGCCCATTGTGTCAGGTATATGTAATCTAAACCTTCTGCCTGTAACTTTAATATCCCTAACACATCGCGCCACTGTTTTTCAGATTGACTTCCTTTACCCCATCGCAATTTCTGTAAAATTGTATCTTCTGCTGAAGCCACCCAAAACTTAGGTATTCCTTCTAAGTCAATTAGCTGGCGACGTACCATTTGGGATACTGCAAATGCTGAACCGTCCCTGATATACAAGTCAGCATTAGCAATAGTTTCGGTATGTGTAACATTCAGCATTCGCTCACGTCCTTGCTTTAAAGCCTCAACCGCACCTGCTGGACAATAGTATCCTGCACCTTCAAGTGTTGCCACCAAAAAATTGATTTGCTCCGGCTGGACTTCAATTACCAAATCTAAATCACGAGTCGAACGCGGTTCTCCGTGTAGCGAAGCTGCAACACCACCGCTTACGTAGTAAGGGATATTAGTTAACTCAAAAATTTGGTGTAGCTCTGCCGCTAAAGAGATAGAATCCTGAATCCACATATTCTCATCATTACCTTTGGGATGGAAATCAACCCTATATTTTTCTGCTAGTACAGCACGGGTAAAAACATGACGTATTTCCTCTAAAGATGCTCCACGATGTCGAAATTTAATTCCTGCAAGGCAAAGTTTCTTCACTCCTCGATCATGAGCCATGAACATTTTTAAGCGTTGGGAAAGCGAAAATTGCCGCAGGCGAACGAACAGATATATGTCTGCCTCAATGTTTGTATCAGCTGCTTGCGGCTGGTAATTCAACTTTGAACTGATTGCTGTTTTAACTAACTGCATATTCTGTAAACTGACGCTTAAATTGCGAATGAAAACTAATCACAATGTTTGTTGAGGTATTCCCAAATTAACCTTCGTGAATGTTTATCGTCTCTACATTGGCTGTAGGTTGTTCCATTATTTGCCCTGGTTTAATATTCAACAATAAGCAAAGCAATTTAGGTAAGCAACTTTGCTCCCGTTCTAAACGCTCGATTAGTTCATCTGGTATTTGAATGGTTGGTTTTGCCACGTTTGAAAGCATTAAGTGAGTAGTTTGCTCATATTATGCTTTAGATTACGTTGTAATACAAGATTTCAATACATTATCTTTTATTCGACATAAACTACGATTAATATTACTTCCCCCAGCCTGAGTTCGATGTAAGAAAAAGTCTGAAAATTAGACAGGGTAGAGCTTGTAGAAAAGGAGTTGTTTTTGCCTTTGATGCTATTAATACACAAAAAAACTTGTGAGTTGATCATCAACAGTGGCAATGATTATATTGCTGCCTTAAAAGGAAATCAACCTAGTCTATTCAGAGATGTCAAAACAAATTTTACACTGGAATTAACTTATAAGCAGATAAACAAAGGGCATGGTCGAATCGAAAAGCGTCATCTCAGTATTTGTCAAAATCTTGATGGTATTCATTCTTGGCCTGGACTTACCACTTTGATTCAAGTCAAATCAGACCTTTGAGGGTTTTCACACACAATGTAATTGAAGTAACTAATGAAACCCGTTATTATATTTCATCTTTAAGTAAAACGGCTCAAACCTTTGCTGAACGTATCAGAGGATAGAGGAAAGAAAGGTTCGATGAAAATTTTTTCGTCGATCTACCATCTGAGCCTGAAAGAGTACAGATTCTAAGTATTCATCTGCAACGCTTTGGCATCGCTGTTGAATCCGAGTATTTGGAGGCGATCGCCGCCAACACTGCAAAGTTTTCAGGCGCGGAACTCGAAACTCTCGCATCTGAAGCCGCACTGTTGGCATTCGATGAGGGTAGACCGCAACAGGTCACTTTAGGGGATTTGGAGAATTGCAGTCATTGCATTACCCCGCTTGCAATTCAGGATGCAGCCGCAGTTGAGTGAATGCAGGCTTGGGCGGCTACCGCTAGACTGGCTAGTAGTCCTGTTGTGCAAGCGGCGAAAACTCAATCTTTGCGGACTGCGAAGTTTCGCAATATGAACTGATCAACAATCTTGGGAAAAGGGGAAAGAAAGTAGACACTGTTCAGAACAGCAACAAATTTTGGAGCGCAAAGGTTGAAGGAAATCAATTAACTGCATGATATTCTACAAGCAATCACTTATGATAAAGCTTTTCACTGCCATAAGACAGTAGATTACTCTACGCTTGATAAAGGTCAAGTTACTCCTAAATCAAAACTGTGTTTTGGTACAGTTTTGTTTTTAGAAAACACTGTGGCTGGCGGTTGTAGATCAAATGTAATGTTCCGCTTCGGTTTGATTAAAAAAGAATTTACGCTTTCGGATTTACGTAAATCCGAAAAGGTGTATCAATCTTTTGATGAATTCTTGAACGAAGTGAGCCACCTTTAAAAATTAATCCGACGATAGATTTCAGACAGGGGTATTTCTACGTTGTTTAAACTGTGCAGAACAATCCCCCGCTCAAGATGAGAGTGAACTTGCCATAACCAGCGATCATTACTGTTACGATCCAAGTTATGATACTGCTCTATGTAGGGTTCAGTTTGGCTGACAAGCAGATATTCACAGAAACTGGCAAGAGAGCGATATTTTCTGAACTTGTCGCCTCGGTCGTATGCTTCGGTAGAAGGCGATAAAACTTCCACAATCAATATTGGATTGAGAATTTCATCATTGCGATTGCCATTCAACTCTGGTTCACCATTAACAACCATCAAATCGGTATAAGTACCGCACTGACATTCAGGTATCCAAACTCGCAAGTCGCTGTTATACAAGCGAAAATCGGTGTCTCTGAGCAAAAAACCCAAATAAATCAATAAGTTGCTAGCGATCGCACTGTGAGCTTCCGAACCTCCCGACATAGTAATAATCTCTCCGTTGCGGTATTCGTGGCGTTCTAGGTTGCTTTCTTCCATCGCCCAATACTCATCTAAACTGAGGCGAGTTGTTATTACTTCTGGGGGACTGCTTTGAGCAAAGACCACAATCAGACCTCTTGAATAATTACCTCTAAAACTATTATCAGCAACGACTGCCAGAATTGCCAATTTCATGAAAAAAGCAACATGACTGTTTGAGCGTGTCTAAACCAAAAGAGCAGAGTCGTTGAGCTTGTGCCATATTTTTAAACATCTGGTCAGGTCATACTAGAGTTTAACCCATTTCCACACCTTTAAGTCTTTATCATAGTGGCAGGTCAAGCCATCCCTAGTAGTGATAGACTCCCCTTTACTTGCCTTACTTCTAATCGTCTTAATGGAATAGAAGGTTAATTCAGTTATTTCTTTATGAGAAAGTCCTACACTTTTAGCTTTTTGAGTCAATATTTCTGATTGATTTTGGGATTCATTATTAGGCAAACTGTCTATAGTAATGCGAGTATTTTCAGTAGAGTTTTGGGTAATTGTTTTTTGGTTTCGATAATCTTGCACGGTCAAAAGTTGCCAACTGGAATCTTGTGAAAGTTCCAGAACCCATTGATGATAATTAAATAGACTTTCCCTATGCCCAACGCTAATAAATGTTGTTTTCGTCTCTTGTAACTGTTGATATAAACTTCCTTCATTTTTTAAATCTAAAGCACTTGTTGCTTCATCTAATATCGTGAATCTAGGATGAGTCACTAACAGGCGTGCGAAAGCAAGGCGTTGTTGTTCTCCTAGCGATAATATGTTCTCCCAAGGAACTTCTGTATCGAAGCCATCAACTCGATTTAGCAAGTTTTGTAGATTAACTTGTCGCAAAACTTCTTTAAGTTCTGCGTCGGTCATTTGACGATTAGTTTTAGGATAAAGTAACTGTTCGCGCAAAGTTCCTAAAATGATATAAGGACGCTGGGGTAGGAATAAGACTTCTTTTAGAGGAGGTCGCACCAAACGGCCAGTACCCGCATTCCACAAACCAGCGATCGCTCTCAACAGAGAACTCTTACCTCGACCACTCGGCCCTACAATTAATAAACCTTCTCCTGGTTGAACGTTCAATGACAAGTCTTCGACGATTACCTGCTCATAGTTAGGCGTTTGTAAGGTGACATCAAGGAAAGCAAAATGATTCTCTTCTATTGTTTTAATAGTACTAACATCTTCAGGTTGTTTAGTCACTGCTTCTAAGGCATCTGAGAACTGGGATAAACGCTCAACATAACTAGAAAATCGCCCAGAAATGCCAAATTCAGCTATTAATTCTTCCACAGCACCAGCAAAAAAATAGCAAGCTGTAGTAGCTTGTCCAATTTCTCCAAAATCAATTTCACCTCTAATAAATAAAGGTGCAAGTACTAAGAGCGTGAAAAATTCGATCGCAGCCCGATATCCTCTATTAAAAATTGCTTGATTTCTTTCCCAATTAACCTTATGTTTAACATTTTTTATGAGATTAGTAAATCGCTTGCCAACTATATTTAGTTCTTGTTCTTCTCCTTGAAAAAAAGCTATCGACTCAGCGTGATTGCGAACATGAGTTAGAGAATAACTATAATCAGCTTTAGATTCGAGTTCTGCCTGATTAATTTTAATCAACTCTTGATTTAAATAAATAGCAATAAAGTTACCTATAATTGTATAGGTAATTAGAGCAACAGCTACTTGTTGAGAAATTGACCAGACAATTATTAAAAAAGTTGTCATTTCCAGTATTTTTTCTAGAAAAATTGCTGAAAAACTTAAGGCACTACTGGTAATTGGTTCAATTTCTTGAGATAAACGTTGATCTGGATTATCAATATCAGCTTGAAAATTAATTTTGTAATAAGCCCGTTTATGTAAATATTTATTTAAAATATGATTATTTAGCCATTGATACCAATCAAGAGCTATCTGTTTTCTAATAAATTTAGTGAATCCTACTATAAGCGTTATCAATACAAGTCCAACACCATAAATTGATATAGTAGAAGTAAATTTAGAATAATCTTTTTCTTGAATAATAACATCTATTAAATAGCGATGAATAAAACTATTAAAAGTATTCGCACCTACAAGTAAGATAATTAGCAATATTAGGAAAATAAGCATTACCCAAGCACGAATAACGTCTGAAAATGCTCTGTCTCCTGGCTTAGTTGGATACCAGTAAGGGCCAGCGATCGCTGCTACATCTTTCCAAAATCGGAAAAAGTCTGTAAAAGCATTTGTTGAGGGTTGAGCTTGAATAACTTGGGTTGCCATATTGAAGTTTAATTCCCAGTTCAGGGTGTTTATTTTACAACGTAGAACGCTGTGCGTTCATACATAGTTTTTAATGGATGTTTATTAATTAGTCTGTTGTTTGTTCCATAAATTTTTCGAGTTTTTGCACTAGGATTTGTACATGAGGTAGTTTTACCATATTTAGATGATTACCAGGAACTACAACAGTTTCTAGATGTTGCACAAGTTGAATCCAGCCAGATTCAAAGTCAGCATCAGTTTCATTGGCTTTAAATAAAACCATTGAACCTAAATAACGTTGAGCTTTGTAATTTTGTATGGCTTGAGCGTTAATCTGAGAAATTTTTAGAATCAAGGGAGCTTGCTCAAAGTCAAAACCTTCTAGAACTATATTTTTCTGTTTAGCTTGTTCCGCGACATAATTTATCTGTTCCTCTGGTGCAAATTGCCGCAGTTCCTCTAAACAAAGGTCTAAATGTTCTTTGAATAACTCTACTAATAGAAAAGCATAATCTATTGATTCTTTAATCATCAAAACAGGTGGAGAAGTATCTAGTAGAGCCAACAAAGCTATCTGTTCACCTTGCTGGGAAAGTTGTTGAGCCATTTCAAAAGCCACTAAGCCACCAAAAGACCAGCCAGAGAGAAAATAAGGGCCATGAGGCTGAACAGTTTGTAACTCTTGAATATAGTGATTTGCCATTTGTTCAATGCTAGTATGCAGCTGATTTTCAGGATTTAAACCAACAGATTGTAGTCCATAAAATGGCTGCTCTGTACTCAAATAATAAGCAATATGGTGATAGCAAAGAACATTTCCCCCACCAGGATGAACGCAGAACAGAGGCGGCTGATTGCCATTAGTTTTGATAGGAACTAGAGCAGACCAAGGTAAAGAATCTGTTGAAGAATCCAGAAAATGCGCTAGTAGTTCGATGGTGGGATTTTGGAACAAAATAGCTAAAGGTAAATTTATCTGGAAATGCTTTTGAATCTTGGTCATGAGACGAACGGCTATCAGAGAATGACCACCAAGTTCAAAGAAGTTATCTCTGATACCAACAGGATGAATGCCCAGAATATCTTCCCAAATTTGTACTAGCTGAAATTCTCGAAGACTTCTTGGTGCGTCAGAGCTTTTTTGCAATACTTTTTGAACAAGTTTCTGAGGCAGTCTAACTTGCGGAATTTGCTCTGCCGGAATTTTTTCTATTAATGTTTTCAAAGACTCCTCTGGCAGGTCAACAATACTGTTCAATAAAGCTTGAAAATGTTCCAAAATTAAGGTTATAGCTGGATTATCATAACGCGATCGCTGATAGATGATGCGAAACTCTAGCTGTGAACTTGGGCTAACTAAAATCGTGAGAGCATATTTCGTTTGTGCGCCTATAGCACGAGCTTGAGATTGATTTTGGTCATGGTTTGCAGACTGTTTTGCTGATGAATCGACCGCATAGTTTTGGAAAACTAGAAGACTCTCATAAAGGGGTAATGAGCCAGGAATTTCACTCCATTCGTGAATTTGTCCTTGAGAGCAATATTCATAATCGCGTTGCGTGAAGTTTTGATCTTGAATATCTCTCAGCCAAGACCAAAGTGATGCTTGGGGAGCAACCTGTAGCCGCATCGGTAGGGTATTAATGAATAGACCTAACATAGATTCGGCCCCTACCAATTCCGGGGGACGACCAGAGAAAGTCGCGCCGAATACTACATCTTCAAGACCGCTATAGCGACTCAACAGCAAGCCCCAAACACCTTGAACCAAAACATTTAAGCTCAAGCGATGTTGCCGTACCAAAGACTGTAAAGCTGCTGTTGCTGAAGCTGGCAAGCTAGCTGTTTGTTCGCCGTACCGTTCTTCCTCGTCAGGAAGATTAATAGGTTCAGCTTCTATTCCTAATGGGGTTGGGCTTTTGAACCCTTGAAGTTTGTTTCGCCAGAATACCTCAGCCTGTGATAAATCCTGCTGTTTTAACCAGGCGATGTAATTTCTGTAAGGATGACTGGGTTCCAGTAATAAATCTTGACCTTTGCTGAATGCCTCGTAGAATGCGAAAACTTCTTTTAAGATGAGAGGCACACACCAGCCATCTGTAAGAATGTGATGAGAAGTCCAGATGAATTGATAAGCATTCGCGTCTACTTGGAAAAGCGCAAAACGCATTAGCGGTGCTTTAGTCATCTCAAAACCAAGCAGTCGGTCTACACTCAAATAGGTGTCTAATTTCTCTTGCTGCTGGCACAGAGAAAGTCCGCGCCAATCTTGCTGGTTTAGTGAAATTTCTACTTCCTTGAGTACAACTTGCAGTGGCTCATCTTGATTTTCCCAAATAAAGGCTGTTCTGAGAACCGAGTGGCGATCGCTAACACGCTGCCAAGCTCTTTCAAAGGCTAAAGAGTCAAATTCTGCAATTTGCAAGTTTAAAATGCACTGCTCAAGATGTATTCCTGACTCAGAAGCAGCTAGAGTTTCAAAGAGCATTCCCTGTTGTGAAGGAGACAGTGGATAAATTGATTCAATATTTTTAGTTGGGAACTGAGTTAATAATTTATCCAGTTGTAATTGATTCAACTGTGATTCGGGAAAATCGCTCGGCGTATATCCTCTATTTTCTGCTAACTGACAATGTTCTATGATTGAGGCGATCGCCTGAATAAAGTTCTGTGCCAATTTCTCCACTGTGGCACGAGTATGCACATGACTATTGTAAGTCCAATCAATTTGTAATTCACCTGCTATTACTAGAGCATTAATATCCAATAGATGATTACGAGTTTGCTTTAAGCTGTGGATATCTCCAGCAGATTCAGGCGCAAATTTCCAACCAGTTTCTAATTGTACTTGGTCAAATTGCCCCAGGTAATTAAAGCTAATTTCTGAAGCGGGAATAGTCTGTATTTGTTCCTTAACAGTCGTGTATTTGCACAAGTAACGCAATATACCGTAGCCAATTCCACGATTAGGAATTGCTCGTAATTGTTCTTTGATTGATTTGACGATTTCTCCTGGTTGGTTGATTGAAGGCAGTTGCAATAATACTGGAAATAAACTAGTAAACCAACCTACCGTCCGAGATAAGTCTACATCGGCAAATAGTTCTTCTCTGCCATGTCCCTCTAAATCAATTAGTACCGTTGAATTTTTCGTCCAATCTGCTATTGAAACTACTAATGCACTTAGTAATATATCGTTAATTTGTGTATTGTAAGCTTCGTTAACTGACAACAGGAGAGTTTGGGTTTCTTCTTGACTTAATTTCACTGACACAGAAGCAATATTACTTACTGTATTCTCTTGTTGAATATCAGCACAATCTGATGGTAGTGGTGTTATCTTAGCCCAAGGTTGGTTCAGCCAATAGTCTAACTCAAATTTGAGAATTTCCGATTGGGCATAATTGTTTAACTTCTCTGCCCAATCAATAAATGCTGTTGTTTTCGCACTTAGTCCAATCGGTTTTTGTGCAATTAATTGTTGATAAATTCTCTCTAAGTCTGGTAATAAAATTCGCCAACTTACACCATCTACTGCTAGGTGATGAACAATAATTAGTAACCTGGCATCACTATCATCACCCAAGTTAAACATCACCACTTGCATTATTGGCCCTGTTGACAAGTTTAAACTTGCTTGATATTTGGTAGCGATTTTTTCTAGGGCTTGTGGTTGTTCGTGTTTGGGCGTTGATGATAAGTCAACTACGGCAAATGGTACGCTATCATCTAAGCCTTGATTTATTTGTTTGTATTCATCGGCAACGAGTGTAAATCTTAAACGCAAAGCATCGTGATGCTCTAGTAATTTTTTTACGGCTATTGCAATCAATTCACTTTGTAGATGATTTGGAACTTGCAATAAAACTGATTGGTTATAGTGGTATGATTCTGGCTTATTTTGCTCAAAAAACCAGTGTTGAATCGGTGTGAGGGGTGCAATTCCTGTCACTACACCTTGTTTAGACTCAACACTTACTGTTGTATTGGCAACTTTAGCAAGTTCAGCAATAGTTTGATTTTGGAATATTTGTTTGGGAGTAATTTGTATTCCTGAGTTTTTGGCACGAGAAACTATTTGAATACTCAGGATGGAGTCGCCACCAATTTCAAAGAAGTTGTCGTGGATGCTAATTTTTTCTTTGAGTAAAAGTTGTTGCCAGATATTGGTTAAAGTTTTTTCTATAGCTGTACGTGGTGCTACGTATTCATATTCCCGGCTAATTTCTCCATCAGGTGTTGGTAGTGCTTTGCGGTCTATTTTACCGTTGGGTGTTAACGGTAGGCTGTCTAAGGTGACAAAGCCACTTGGAACCATATATTCCGGTAGCTGTTGCTTGAGGAATTGACGCAATTGGTTAGTAGTGAGGGATTCATCACTAGGAACTACATAAGCAACTAAGCGTTTGTTACCTGGAATATCTTCTCTGACGATGGCTACAGCATGTTGAACTTGGGGGTGGGTGTTGAGGACTGCTTCGATTTCCCCCAACTCAATGCGGAAACCGCGAATCTTCACTTGGTTATCGATACGACCAAGGTATTCGATATTACCATCTGGTAAATAGCGTACTAAATCCCCAGTTTTATATAAAAGTGCTGAGTGCTGAGGAGCCAGTGCGTTGCGCGGGTTCCCCGCGTTGTAGCAACTGGCGTTGCTGAGTGCTGAGTGAAGAGTTACCTCCCTTGTCTCCCCCTGCTCCTCTGCTCTTCTGCCTCCTGCCTCCTGCCTCTTTGCAGTCGCTACAACGGGGGGAACCCCCGCAACGCGCTGCTCTCTGCCTCCTGCCTTCTCAAAGGGATTTGGGATAAATCTTTCCTGTGTCAACTCTGGACGGTTGAGGTAGCCTTTTGCCAAGCATACACCACCAATGTACAATTCTCCTGGTACACCAATGGGAACAGGCTGTAAATACTTGTCTAGAATGTATACAGTCCTGTTAGGTAGGGGACGACCAATAGGCATTTTTCTCAGATTACCGTCTTCACTCCACTGGGGAGGGATTTCAAACAGGGTGGCAGTGATGGTCGTCTCTGTGGGGCCGTAAGCGTTGACCAGACGAACACAAGACATGGGGCTACGTTGCCAAATGGCAACAAATTCTGGCAACATTGCATCTCCACCAACAAGCACAAGTCTCAGTTGGCTGTTGGAATCTAAGACTTGTGTTTTGACCCATTCTTGAGCTAATTGTTGCCAATAGGCTGTTGGCAGATTAACAACGGTAAGTCCAAAATCAGCAATTGTTTTTTGAAACTTTGTCGGAGTCCATACATCTGAGCCTCGGAGTACCAAGGTTGCACCAGCTATGAGGGTAGGAAATATCTGTTCTAATGAAGCATCGAAGTTGATGGAGGCAAACTGGAGTACCCGATCGCTCTTTCCAAGTTCGTAAGCTTGTTGAATAATACAACAGTGGTTGGCGATCGCGCCATGTGGAATCATTACCCCTTTGGGTCTGCCTGTAGAACCAGAAGTGTAAATCACATAAGCCAAGTTATTATCTTGCACATCGGCGATTACATTATCTTGACTTGACTGAGAAATCAATTGCCAGTCAGTATCTAAACAGACAATCTCTGCTTGATGCCCAGGCAACTTTTCCAGGAGTTGCTGTTGTGTCAACAGTACCCCAACTTGAGCATCTTGGAGCATAAAGCTCAAGCGTTCTTGAGGATAATCTGGATCGAGTGGTACGTAAGCTCCACCCGCCTTGAGAATACCCAGTAGTCCTACTATCATTTCTAAGGAACGCTCTACACACAACCCCACTAGCACATCTGGTTTTACACCCAAGGACTGCAAGTAATGTGCTAACTGGTTAGCGCGACAATTCAACTGCTGGTAAGTCAGTTGTTGATTGGCAAATACAACCGCCACAGCATCCGCGTTGCGCTGAACTTGCTCCTCAAACAACTGATGAATACACTTATCAAAGGCATAGTCTACTTGAGTATTGTTCCACTCAACAAGTAACTGTCGTTGTTCTGCTTCTGTCAGCAGAGGCAATTGTGAGATTTGCTGTTGCGGGTTAGTAACAATACCTTCAAGCAATGTCACAAAATGCCCAGTCATCCGCTCGATAGTGCTGGTATCAAATAAGTCAGTGTTGTATTCCCACACACCCACCAGCCCAGTAGGGATGTTCTGCATTGACAAATTTAAGTCAAACTTAGCTGTTTGACTTTCTATGAGAAAGGAACTGACGCTTAAGCCATTCAACTCTAGTTGAGGAATTGGCGCATTCTGAAGTGCAAACATCACTTGGAATAGCGGTGTATGACCTAAATTCCGTTCTGGCTGCAATGCTTCCACCAGCATTTCAAAAGGTAAGTCTTGATGAGCATACGCGGACAACGCTACTTCTCGAACACGAGCCAGTAACTCTCTAAAGCTCGGATTACCTGCCAAATCAGTACGCATGACTAAGGTATTGACAAAAAAGCCAATTAACCCTTCAACTTCCAAGCGATCGCGGTTAGCAATTGGCGAACCCACCAGAACATCTTCTTGTCGTGTGTAGCGATAAAGTAAGGTAGCATAAGCAGCCAATAGCGTCATAAAGAGGGTACAACCTTGCTCTTGGCTCAGTTTTACCAATCTCTCAGTTAACTCAACTGACAGTGCAAACTGTTGATGTGAGCCAACAAAAGTCTGCACAGCAGGTCTTGGTCTGTCAGTTGGTAAAGTCAATAAAGCTGGTGCATCTTTTAGTTGTTTCTCCCAGTACGAGAGTTGAGTTTGCAGTACATCCCCTTGCAACCACTCTCTTTGCCATAAGGCGAAATCTGCGTACTGAATTGGCAGTGGCGTTAAGGGCGACGGTTGACCTTGAGAATAAGCATTGTACAGTGCTGCTAGTTCTTGGAGAAACACACCCATCGACCAACCATCAGAGACAATGTGGTGCATACACACTAAAAAGATGTGTTCTGTCTCATTCAAAACTAGTAATGTTGGCCTGACTAATGCTTCACTTGCCAAGTCAAAAGTTTGAATACCTTGTTGTTGCGCTAATTGCTGTAAAGCACTTTCTCGTTCGGTTGTGGATAAATGCTGCAAATCAACAACTGATATTATTCCCAGTCCCCAGTCCCCATTGCCCCTTATCCCCAGAGGGGGCCCCGAGTTCCCCAGTTCCCAGTCCCCAGTCCCCAGTCCCCAAATAACTTGAGTTGGTTGTCCATCAACCGTGATGAAATTAGTACGTAAAGCTTCGTGGCGATGAATAATTTCTTGTAAACTTTGCTCTAAGGCTGTTTGATCGAGAGTTCCGACTAGACGCAAAGCCAAAGGAATGTTGTAAGAGGGACTGTTCGGTTCAAACTGGTCTAAAAACCACAAACGCTGTTGAGCAAATGACAGTGGGATGTCTGTATTCTTGACTCTTGGTAGAATTGGCGGTGTAGACAATTCTAAGTCATGTTGCTGTAACTGCTCAATTACTTGTGCTAATTCTGCTACTGTTGCGCTTGTAAATAAGTCACGCAATGGTAGTTCCACTTTGAAAATGTTGCGGATACGTGAAACCAGTTGCGTTGCTAGTAGCGAGTGTCCTCCAAGTTCAAAGAAGTTATCATGAATACCTACTTGCTCTAGTTTCAGGACTTGCGCCCAAATTTGCGCTAACAGTTCTTCAATTGGGTTGCGTGGGGCAACATATTTGTCTGTGATTTCGTTATGTAAATCTGGTGCTGGCAAAGCGCGGCGGTCTACTTTGCCGCTAGGAGTCACTGGCAGGGAATCCAAGATGACAAAAGCATTTGCCACCATGTAGTCTGGTAGCTTTACTTTCAGATATTGCCGTAGTTCGCTAATTGTAAGTGTAGAGTCTCGATGTGCTACCACGTAAGCAACTAGGCGTTTATCACCAGGAGTATCTTCGCGGGGAATGACACAACAGGCTTGTACATCGCTATGTTGGCTTAATGCTGCTTCAATTTCGCCCAACTCAATGCGGAAACCACGTATTTTTACTTGGTTATCGATGCGACCTAAGTATTCAATGTTGCCATTTGGTAAATAACGCGCCAAATCGCCCGTCTTATATAATTTACTTCCTCCTGCCTCCTGCCTCTTTGCAGTCGCTACAACGGGGGGAACCCCCGCAACGCGCTGCTCTCTGCCTTCTGCCTCCTCAAACGGATTAGGGATAAATTTTTCTCGTGTCAACTCTGGACGGTTGAGGTAGCCTCTAGCTAAAGCGACACCACCGATGTACAACTCTCCTGGCACACCGATAGGTACAGGTTGTAAATATTTATCTAAAATATAAATTTGTGTATTGGCAATTGGCTTTCCAATTGGAGGAAGTAGCGGCCAAGTGTCCACTGAATTATTCAATGTAAAAGTAGTGACTACATGGCTTTCCGATGGCCCATAATGATTGTGCAGAATACAATTACCTAGTTTGCCTAACCATTGAGAAATCGCAGGAGTAATCTGCAACTGTTCCCCAGCAGTAATAATTTCTCGTAGATGACTAACAACTAATTCACCACCAACAGCTACTTCAGCTAGTTGCTGTAAGGCAACAAAGGGAAGAAACAATCTTTCAACAGCGTTTTCTTCGAGAAAACCTAATAAACCCAAGGCATCACGGCGCAATTCCTCTGTAATCAACTGCAATGTGCCTCCCGAAAACCAAGTAGTGAATATTTCTTGGAAAGAGACATCAAAACTGATAGGAGCAAATTGCAAGGTTTTTGCCCCATGAGAAACTCTCGTGTTTTGCAGTTGCCATAAAATCAGATTGCACAGGGGAAGCTGATTCATGGCTACACCCTTGGGCTTACCTGTAGAACCAGAGGTATAAATTACATAAGCTAAGTTGTTAACTTGTACGCCTGAGATGAGATTTTCCTGACTTGACTGGGAAATCAATTGCCAGTCAGTATCTAAACAAACAAGTTGTGCTTGATAAAAAGCAGGGGAACTCAAAACCTCCTCTTTTCCTTTGGTTGAAGCCCCATTCCTTGTAGGTGGCTTTTCTCCCCTGCTCTCCGAAGTTGCTCCACTTGGGGAGCCACCCCGTTGGGCGGCTTCGCCGACTTGAAGGGAGTGGTGTGAAACCCCAAGACCGCACTTCTCTCCTGCTCCCTCTCCCCCCAATCCCCAGAGGGGGCCCCGAGTCCCCCCTGCTTTTTCACACTGGGGTAGCCTCTCAACGAGTGGCTGCTGGGTTAGCAACACTGAAACTTGAGCATCTTCTAACATGAAAGCCAAACGCTCTTGAGGATAGTTTGGGTCGAGTGGTACATAAGCACCACCCGCTTTCAAAATACCTAACAGCCCTACAACCATTTCTAAGGAACGCTCAACACACAACCCAACTAGCACATCTGCTTTTACTCCCAAAGACTTTAGGTAATGTGCCAACTGGTTAGCACGACAGTTTAATTCATCGTAGGTTAGTCGTTGATTGCCAAACTCCACCGCCACTGCATCGGGTGTACGCTCCACTTGCGCCTCAAACAACTGAGGGATAGATTTGTCAATGGGATACTCAATTTGAGTATCGTTCCACTCGACAAGTAATTTTCGTTGTTCTGCTTCTGTCAGCAGAGGCAATTGGTAAATTGGCTGCTGTGGGTTGGCAATAACACCTTCTAGCAAGGTTACAAAATGACCAGCCATTCGCTCTATAGTGGGCGCATCAAACAAGTCTGTGTTGTATTGCCATGCAGCTACCAGCTTATTACCAGTGTTTTTGATAAATAGAGTCAAATCAAATTTGGCAATTGTCCTTTCTGCCGCAAATGAACTGACAGTTAACCCACTCATTTCTATTTCAGACGTGAGCACACTTTCGAGGATAAACATCACCTGAAATAGTGGTGTATGGCTGAGGTCGCGTTGTGGCTGTAATGCTTTGACTAACTCCTCAAGGGGGAGGTCTGGATGAGTGTAAGCTTTCAGTGTCACCTGCCGCACTCTATGAAGTAATTTCTGAAAGCTGGGGTTGCCTGACAAATCGGTACGTAGCACTAAAGTGTTGACAAAAAAGCCAATTAACCCTTCAAGTTCGGTGCGATCGCGTTTAGCAAGAGGCGTACCGACTATAATATCATCCGAGCCTGTATAGCGATAAAGCAAGGTAACATAAGCTGCCAACAGCGTCATGTATAGGGTGGCTCCCTCTTGCCTACTGAAATTGGCAAGCTTTTGACTCAGTTGGGTTGAAATTTCTATATACTGAGTTGCACCCCGGAAAGTTTGAATTCCTGGTCTTGGTCTGTCTGTGGGTAATTCTAGTAAGGTGGGAGCGTTTTTGAGTTGTTGCTTCCAGTAGTCAAGCTGCGTTTGCAGTACTTCTGATTGCAACCATTGTCGTTGCCAAATAGCATAGTCGGCATACTGAATTGGTAGTTCAGGTAGCTCTGGGGACAAATTATTGCAGATATCTGAGTAAATAGTTGCTAATTCCCGCATGATTATACCCATTGACCAACCATCAAAAATAATGTGGTGTATTGTGAGTATAAAGACGTGTTCTACCTCAGTGATTTTAGCCACAGAAGCTCGGATTAACGGAGAATTAGCCAGGTCAAAGGGTTGATTAGCTTCTTTTGCGGCTAATTTTTGGCAAGCAATTTCTCTTTCACTTTCAGGTAATTCTGTTAAGTCTACGACTGGTACACTTAAAGTTAAGCTGTCAGCAATTACTTGGACTGGCTGCTCGTTGATGGTGTGAAAGTTGGTACGTAAAACTTCGTGGCGAGAGATAATTTTGTTGAGGCTTTGCTCTAGCGCCACGGTGTTCAAATGACCGTGAAGTTTTAGAGATACTTGTTCGTTATAGAAAGGGTTGTCTGGTTCTAATTGGTTTACTAACCAAAGTTGTTCTTGAGCAAAAGATAGAGGTAACTTCTGAGGACGCTCGGTTTTAATTAAGGGTAAATCTGTATCGATATCTACATTTTTATCTTTCAACAACAAAATAAGTTCTGCTTTATTTTTAGCTAATAAGTCACGAGTTTCTGGTGTCAATACTCCCTCTGGAGCATCAACGCACAAGCGAACCTCTTCCAGAGGCGCTCCACTAACGCCTTCGACCCACAACTCCACATCCTGATTAGAGAGTTCTACTATAAATTGCTTGAGATTCATAGAATCATGTCCTTTATATTGTCAACGATTTCAGCAGAATGTGCGTGCTAATCACAACTTATTTTGTCAGGTTAGATATTTATATGAACCCTATTTCATCTTGCTCATATTTCTATTTTTTCTCTACCAATTGCACCCCTCTTAGTATTTTGTTTTAATTGTTGCTTTCCTAGCTTTGGTGCTATTTCAGCTATTGTGGGAGACTCAAGCAAACTTGCTACAGTTAATTTAATAGAAAAAGTATTTTTTAGCCGAGAGATAATTTGAACAGCTATTAAAGAATCTCCTCCTAACTCAAAAAAACTGTCATAAATTCCTACCTGTTTAATTCCCAATAATTCTTGCCAAATATCGGCAATTTTTTGCTCAATCTCATCACGAGGAGCTACATAAGAATTAGGTAAATTGGGTCTGGAGTGAAGTGCAGATAATTTTTCTAACTGAACAATATCCGGCGTTCTTTGTAATGAACTCTCTAATTTGGTGTCAGTCTCTTTTTGCTCAGATTTTCTGCTAAATGCGGTTGATGCAGAAGCTTGAGCCATAATAATTTTATGCTCAAATGCTTGAGTTTCAGGAAAAGCTGCAACTTGAACAAAATCTTGATTGCGTAGTGCTTCAAACCACTGGTCTAGGATAATAAAAGGCTGACCTGGGTTGCGTCTTTTATCGTTTAAAGGTTTTAACAGCAGACCCCAACTAATATCAAAGTCTATCTTTGGCTCAGTTATTTCCCACACTAAGAGAAATCCCCCAGGAGCTAATAAAGAGCGTACATGGTTGAGAGTTCGATCTATGTTCTGAGTTGCGTGCAATACATTAGCAGCTATTATTACATCGTAGCTATACTTTTCAAACCCTTGCTCAGTTGGAGACTTATCTATGTCTAGTAATCGATATTCAACAAATGAATATTCCTTAAACTTTTCTTGAGCTTGAGTCAAGAACCCAATACCAATATCAGTAAAAGTATAGTCGGTTTGTTTGGGTGGCAACACAGGTAGTAATGCTTGCGTAGATAAACCAGTGCCCCCACCGATTTCCAGAATTCTCAGATGAACCGATGATGGTAATGACTTGACCACCTGTTCCAAGCTTGAGCGCAAGATAGAGTTGTAGTAAGTATTTAAGGAAGATTCTGGATGTGAACCGTTATTTTCCCCTTCTAAATTTGAACCATTGTTTTCTTTTTGGTAAATCAGTTCATTGAAAATTTCTAATGGTTCTTGTTCACCAGCAACAATAGCAGCTAAATTTTCACCACAGCGTTGCACTAAGTCTAAATATACTAAAGATGAAGCAGCAAACCTCGCTCTAACTTCTTCTAAATGTTCATCAATATAATCTTGTGAACATGGCACTAGCCCAATAAATAACCCCTCTTGTTGCTGTAATTGTCCTTGCTCAACCAAGATTTGTAACCATCTAGACATCAATTGTTGATAGCGAGGATAAATATGGCATTGTGCCAACAAACTCTCCCAAGAATACTTTTCTTCAGAATTGCTAAAAACTTCTAATTGCTGGAATGCAGAGTTGATGTAGGCTGTACATAAACGTTCCAACCATTGTCTGTTGTCTTGATAGGTTAACTCGTTGAGTTCTGCATTTCTCACACTTGCTTGCTTTTGACCTGCTTGTGTAAGCGATATCCACAATTGCGATGTTGGAGGTAAAGTTTGCAACTGTCCCCAAGCTGCTTTTTGTGGGGGGTCAATCCAATAACGTTGGCGTTCAAAAGGATAAGTTGGTAAGGGAAGACGGTAATATTCTTGGTGGTTATAGAATCCAAACCAATCTACTTTGACCCCAGCCAACCAGAGTTGACCGAATGTGTTGAATAAAACACGACTATCAGATTGCTTTTCTTGAGGATGGCGTACTGAATTCAAGACTGTTTGTGCAGATGCTTTGTCTAGATGTCTTTTAGCTAATGTAGCTAGTGTGTGTCCTGGCCCCACTTCTAGTAAGACTTGCTCAGGTGTTGCCAATAATTTCTCTATACCAGAGGCAAACAGTACTGTAGAACGCAGATGTTGAGCGTAGTAGTCAGGATTTGTGGCTTGGCTGACTGTAATCCAAGTACCAGTAAGGTTAGAGATGTAAGGAAGTTTTGGGGGGTTTAAAGTAACTTTTTTGACTTGCTCTGCAAATGCCTCTAAGATTGGTTCCATCATTTGCGAATGGAAAGCGTGGGAAGTATGCAGACGGCGGCATTCAATCCCTTGAGCAGCTAACTGATTTTGTAGTGCTTCGATGGCTGGGATAGAACCGGAAACTACACACTGCGAGGGTTGATTAATCGCAGCAACAGAAAGTTCTGAACCTAACACAGATGTTACTTTGTCTACGGGCAGGGGAACAGAAAGCATTGCTCCAGTGGGAAGTTGCTGCATCATCTGTCCGCGTGCGGCTACCAGAGATAAAGCATCTTCTAGGGAAAAAACTTCTGCGAGAGTGGCTGCTACATACTCGCCAATACTATGACCGATCGCAGCTTGTGGTTCCACTCCATAAGACTGCCATAATTTAGCTAGGGCATATTCAATTACAAAAATAGCAGATTGTGCGATCGCAGTCTGTTGAAGTTGCTTTGATGCTTCATCAATCTTTTCGTCACTAGGATAGAGAATATGACGTAAATCTTTCCCTACCAAGGATTTCAGAATTTCTGAGCAATAATCAACTTGTTCTTTAAATACTGCCTCAGTTTCATAAATTTCCCGCGCCATGTTGACATACTGAGAACCTTGACCAGGAAACATAAAGACAACAGGCCGTTCTGTAATCTCTGTATAATTTGTAAAAACTTGTTGGGCTGCTAAACTACTGAGAGCTTCAACAGCATCTTCTAAGTCTTGACAAATTAACATCCGTCGATAATTAAAACCCCGACGACCACTATTGAGCGTGTAAGCGACATCGCCTAAATTAAGTTCTGGATGCTCTTTTAAATGCGTGACTAAATTAGCTGTTATATTCTCAAGTGCCTTCTCCGTTTTAGCCGATAAACACAACAGAAAATATTCACTTTTGAGAGCCAGTTGCTTCAAGTCGGCAGAGCCGCCCAACGCACTGGCTCCTTTTGACTTTTGACTTTTGACTTGTATTGGTGCTTCTTCTAAAATTACATGAGCATTAGTACCCCCCATACCAAAAGAACTAACCCCAGCACGGCGAGGGGTGTTATTTGTTTTCCATTCTCTTAGGGTTGTGTTGACATAAAAAGGACTGTTGGCAAAATCAATTTTGGGATTAGGTGTTTGGTAGTGCAAACTAGGAGGCAGCATTTTATTTTGCAGTGCTAATACCGTCTTAATCAAACCTGCGACACCTGCTGCGGTATCTAAATGTCCTAAGTTGGTTTTGAGCGAACCAATAGCACAGAAACCTTTTTTATCGGTAGTTTGACTAAAAGCTTGAGTTAAAGCGGCAATTTCAATCGGATCTCCTAAAGGTGTAGCTGTACCATGAGCTTCAATATAGGAAATTGTTTCAGCATCTACACCAGCTAAAGTTTGAGCCTCGCTAATTACCGCCGCTTGACCACTGATACTAGGAGCAGTGTAGCCGACTTTTATTGCACCATCATTATTGCTTGCCGAGCCTTTAATGATTGCATGAATGTAGTCGCGATCGCTGATTGCATCCTGTAATCTTTTCAATACCACAATTCCAGCACCGCTACCACCAACAGTTCCTTGCGCTCTAGCATCAAAAGCACGGCAGTGTCCATCAGGAGAAAGAATCATTCCCTCTTGATGCAAATAACCTATTTTTTGGGGAATGCTGAGAGTAACTCCACCAGCTAGAGCCATATCACATTCACAATTTAATAGACTTTGGGAAGCTAAGTGAACAGCAACCAAAGAGGTAGAACAGGCTGTTTGCACATTCACGGCTGTCCCAGTTAAGTCGAGTTTATAAGCAACTCGTGTCGGCAAGAAATCTTTTTCGTTAGAGATTAATAATTGTAATGGGTCAACCGTTTCTAGTAATTGAGGATGAGGAATTATGTTATTGAGCAAATATCTATTTGTTCCCACACCACCATAAATACTTATTAAACCATTGTAGGTTTGTGGATCGTAACCAGCTTTTTCTGTTGCTTCCCAAGCCAATTCTAAAAATAGACGTTGTTGTGGATCTATTAACTCAGCTTCTTTGGCACTATATGCAAAGAAATTTGCATCAAACAATTCAATGTCTGATAGAACACCGCTAGCTTTTACATAATTAGGATTATTTAGTAAATCTTGAGGAACGCCAGAATTTATCAATTCTTCATCCGTTAGCCGTGAGATAGATTCCACACTATCTCGTAAATTCTGCCAAAAAGATTCAATATTTTTTGCTCCAGGAAATCTACCAGCAACAGCAATTATTGCTATTTCAGAGTTGTTGAACTCATTATTATTAACTATATCTACTGTCATTTTCTACCTTTTCTATGAGAAAGATACTGCTGTCTAAGTTGTAATTGTTGGTTTCTGAAAGCTTTACTTTCACTGAGAGATTGAGGACGTGAATTATTTTGTTTTAATGTATCGTTTTTGTTTACTTTAGTACTTAAATATTGGCTGAGACTATGTATAGTTGGATAACTAAACATATCAAATATTGACACTTCTAAGACAAGTATTTCTTGCAATTGCTGATTAATTTTTACTAGTAGTAACGAGTGACCTCCTAGCTCGAAGAAATTATTATAAATTCCTACCTTTTCTATCGAGAGTGCTTTTTGCCAAATACCAGCAATGATTCTTTCTACTTCTGTATTTGGCATTACATAATCTGATAGTTCCTGTTGTAAATCTGGAGCAGGCAAAGCGCGACGGTCTACTTTACCGTTGGGTATTAAAGGTAAGGACTCCAATATCACAAAAGTACTTGGAACCATATACCCAGGTAATTTACCAGAAAGAAACTGACGTAGTTCGTCCGCTTTGGGGGTTACATCTTTTCGTGGTACTACGTAGGCGACTAAGTATTTATTACCTGGAGTTCCTTCATGGGTAATGACACAACATGCTTGCACATCGCCATGTTTCTGTAGTAACGTTTCTATTTCTGCT
This sequence comes from Nostoc sp. ChiQUE01b, assembly GCF_034531255.1. NCBI lineage: Bacteria > Bacillati > Cyanobacteriota > Cyanophyceae > Nostocales > Nostocaceae > Nostoc > Nostoc sp. ChiQUE01b. The sequence goes on from NZ_JAVRBM010000012.1 coordinate 89,711, forward strand.
AATTCAATGCGGAAGCCTCGAATTTTTACCTGATTGTCAATGCGTCCCAGGTATTCAATGTTGCCATCTGGTAAATAACGTGTCAAATCCCCAGTTTTATATAAAAGTGCTGAGTGCTGAGGAGCCAGTGCGTTGCGCGGGTTCCCCGCGTTGTAGCAACTGGTGTTGCTGAATGCTGAGTGAAGAGTTACCTCCCTTGTCTCCCCCTGCTCCTCTGCTCTCCTGCCTTCTGCCTCCTGCCTCCTGCCTCCTGCCTTCTCAAAGGGGTTGGGAATAAATTTTTCAGCCGTTAGTTCTGGACGGTTGAGATAGCCTTTTGCTAACCCAACACCACCAATGTGCAACTCTCCTGGCACACCCACAGGCACTGGTTGTAAATTTGCGTCTAAGATGTAAAGTTGTGTATTGGCGATCGCTCGCCCAATGCTCGGAGATATCTGATTTTGTTCCTTGGCAACTATTAGCCCAGAAGTTGTAACAACAGTATTCTCGGTTGGGCCATAATTATTCACTACTTGGAAGGGGATTAAATTAGATGGATACTGATGAAGCTTATCTCCTCCAGTTAGTACGGTTCGCATTGCCAAACCTTCAGTTGGCCATTCCAAAGATAATAATTCTTGTGCCAGTGGTGTTGGCAGAAAACTGATAGTAATCTTGTTTGCAATCAACCAGTCTCGTAGCTTAGTTAGCGAACTAAGTAGCTGAGATTTAACTAAGTGGATACTTGCTCCTGCTGTTAGGTAAGGCCATAATTCCCACACCGCAGCGTCAAATGCTGTTCCTGCTAATTGAGTGGCTTTATCTAATGAAGTGATGTTAAAAGTGCGTTGATGCCAGAACACCAAATTTAACAATCCTTGATGAGCAATCATCACGCCTTTTGGTGTTCCTGTAGAACCAGAAGTATAAATTACATAAGCTAAATTATTCGCTTGTGTCTCACAGATTAAATTGTCCTGACTGAACTGAGAAATCACCTCAGCATCACTATCTAAACAGACAAGACGTGCTTTCTGCTGGGATAGTCTATCAACGAGTCGCTGCTGAGTTAGCAACACTGAAACCTGAGCATCTTCGAGCATAAAACGCAAACGCTCAGTAGGATACTCAGGGTCAAGTGGCAGATATGCTCCTCCCGCCTTGAGAATACCTAATATTCCTACTACCATTTCTATTGAGCGTTCTACACAAATGCCTACCAGCACATCTGCTCCCACTCCCAAAGACTTGAGGTAATGCGCCAACTGGTTAGCACGGCAGTTTAATTCGCTGTACGTAAGATGTTGATTTTCGTATACCACTGCTACTGCATCCGGTGTCAGCTGAACCTGCTCCTCAAATAAATGATGAATGCACAAATCTTGTGGATAATCTGCCTGAGTATCGTTCCACTCGACAAGTAACTGCTGTTGCTCGGTTTGTGTCAGCAAGGGCAATTGTGAAATTGGCTGTTCTGGGTTAGCAATAATACCTTCAAGTAATGTGACAAAATGACCTGTCATTCGCTCAATGGTGGACGCATCAAACAAATCAGTGTTGTAGTCCCATACACCCACCAGTCCAGTGGTAGTGTTCTCCATTACTAAAGTCAAATCAAACTTGGTATTTGTGCCTTCTGTCATCAATGGAGTAACAGTTAACCCAGTCAACTCCAATTGAGAAATAGGAGCGTTTTGCAGGACAAACATTACCTGAAACAGTGGTGAATGGCTGAGATTCCGTTCTGGCTGCAATGCTTCCACTAACATTTCAAATGGCAAATTCTGATGAGCATACGCAGACAACGCTACTTCTCGAACACGACCCAGTAATTCGCTAAAACTGGGGTTGCCTGCCAAGTTAGAACGCATAACTAAGGTATTGACAAAAAAGCCAATTAACCCTTCTATTTCAGAGCGATCGCGGCCAGCAATTGGCGACCCCACCAAAATGTCTTCTTGTCCCGTGTAGCGATAAAGCAAGGTATCAAACGCTGCCAATAGCGTCATGAACAACGTTACTCCCTGCTCCTGGCTCAGTTTTACCAATTTATCAGTTAACTCAACTGAGAGTGTAAATTTTTGATACGCCCCAGCGAAAGTCTGCACAGCAGGTCTTGGTCGGTCTGTAGGTAACGGTAATAAAGCTGGTGCATCTTTTAATTGTTCTTGCCAGTAAGAGAGTTGAGTTTGCAATACATTCCCTTGCAACCACTGTCTCTGCCAGATAGCGAAATCTGCGTACTGAATTGGCAGTGGTGCTAATGATGACGGCTGGCCTTGAGAATAAGTATTGTACAGTACCTCTAGTTCTTGAACAAAGATACTCATTGACCAGCCATCAAAGACAATGTGATGTATACAAACTAACAACGCATGTTCTGTTTCGGACAGCATTACTAATGTTGCCCTGAATAATGCTCCATTTGCTAAGTCAAACGCTTGAGTAGCTTGTTGTTGTGCTAATTGCTGTAAAGCAATTTCTCGTTCAGTTGTGGATAAATGCTGCAAATCAACAACTGATATTATTCCCAGTCCCCAGTCCCCATTGCCCCTTATCCCCAGAGGGGGCCCCGAGTTCCCCAATCCCCAGTCCCCAGTCCCTAGTTCCCTAATAACTTGAGAAGGTTGTCCATCAACTGTGATGAAGTTAGTGCGTAACGCTTCATGACGATGAATAATTTCTTGTAAGCTTTGTTCTAAGGCAGCTTGATTGAGAATTCCGATTAGACGCAAAGCTATGGGTACGTTGTAAAATGCACTATTCGGGTTTAACTTGTCTAAAAACCACAAACGCTGTTGAGCATAAGACAGTGGTAACTCTGCATCGCTTGTTCTTGGTAAGATGGCTGATGCTGTTAGTTCTAAATCTTGTTGTTGCGATCGCTGAATGTTTTGGGACAATTGAGCAACTGTTGCTGTTGCAAACAACTCATGCAATGGTAATTCTACTTTGAAAATGTTACGAATGCGTGAAAGCAGTTGGGTTGCTAGTAGCGAATGTCCCCCTAGCTCAAAGAAGTTGTCATGTATGCCCACTTTCTCTACTTTCAGCACTTGCGCCCAAATTTGTGCCAGTATTTCTTCAATTGGGTTGCGTGGGGCTACATATTTTTCTAGCAGTGTGCTGTCTAAATCTGGTTTTGGTAGGGCGCGGCGATCTACTTTGCCGTTGGCAGTCAAGGGCAAGGATTCCAGCAGTACAAAAGCATTTGGCACCATGTACTCTGGTAGCTTGTTTTGTAGAAAGCGGCGAACCTCACTGACTAATAAACTCGAATTACTCCAGGTCGGTTTTATAGGATCGCAGACTAACTTGCTACTAGGCTCCTCTGGAAGGTACTGGATTAGAGATGATCGTCTAGCATAGATATTGTATAGTCCAGTATCTTCTAGTAAAGCATCCTGCTCGATAGTTAGGTCATATCCATGTTCTTTTAGCAGGGCTACAATTTCCTCCAACCTACCATCGATGTTATGAACTTCTACAACTATCTGCTGGATCTTTTGCCAATCTTCTTGCTGGATACCAGAAAGTACATCCTGCTCACTTTTCTCCACGTCGATTTTCAGCAAATCGATCCTTTCAATACCATACTCACCAATCACATCAGAAATTGTTCTTAACTGGCAACTGAATTGCTGACTCTGCAATCGTTCTACTAGCAGTTCATCAATTGCCTGGACAGATACTTTTGTATTATCTGGTACAAAATCTTGTTGTTTGAGCAAAAAGGATTTGATCGTCTCTCGCTCTTGAGCAGCATCGGCAAAGCGCCCGGAAATGACGGAAACTTGAGGATAATATGTAAAGGTATCACTCTTTGTCTCGCTGGAAAGACCAATATTAAATAGTTTGACATTAAAGCTATAGCTCTCAGCGTTTATACGTAGCAGGTCAAAAACAGGCGGAATTGGTTCAAATGCGTAAATATTAACGTCTTTACATATTTGACTCACGAAGAGTGTGAACAGACCGATATTCGCACCCACATCAAAGATGCAATCCCCCTCATTGATAGTGATGCCATGTTTTAAATAAGTTAGTTCCTCCCAAAGTTCTTTGTAGACGAATTCTGTCTCGTTTTTATTCAGATGGGCAATCATCATGCCATTTGGCAATTCATAGAGTAACTCGTTACTAAGCAGACCTTTATTTTTAAAATGAAGTAGTTTTAAAATTGGCAAAGCATAGTTTTGGTCGGGGACAATATATGCTACCAGACGCTTATTGTCAGGCTCGTCTTCTCGGAGAATTACCACAGTTTCCCCTACAGCCAGATGTTGTGTTAACGCTGTCTCGATTTCTCGCAACTCAATGCGGAATCCCCGAATTTTTACTTGATTGTCGATGCGTCCTAAATACTCTAGTTCGCCATTGGGCAAATAACGAGCCAAGTCCCCTGTTTTATATAATTTTGAATTGCTAAACGGATTAGAAATAAATCTTTGTTCTGTTAATTCGAGACGATTTAGATAGCCCCGTGTCACACCAGCACCACCAACGTACATCTCACCTGGAACGCCAATTGGTACTGGCTGTAAATATTCATCCAGCACATACACTTGTAAGTCGGGAATCGGACAACCTATTAAACTTGCTGTACTATATAAATCGGTTTGACTCAAGGGGCGATAGGTGACGTGTACGGTGGTTTCTGTAATCCCGTACATATTCACTAATTGGGGTGAGTTGTCGCCGTGACGCTCAAACCAAGGCTGTAAACTTGATAGTTCTAAGGCTTCTCCACCGAAAATTACTAAGCGTAAGTTCAAGTCGTCAGGAGTTGGGATCGCAATTTCTGCTTGAATTAACTGGCGAAAGGCGGAAGGTGTTTGATTGAGAACTGTGACTTTTTCTTGACACAATAACTGGTAGAAAGATTCGGGCGATCGCGTCACTAAATAAGGCGCTACTACCAGTCGTCCACCATGCAGCAAAGCACCCCAAATTTCCCATACAGAGAAGTCAAAAGCATAAGAGTGGAACATTGTCCACACATCATCAGAATTGAATTTATACCAAGCGTCTGTAGCTGCAAATAGACGAGTTACATTATTGTGATTGACTAAAACGCCTTTGGGCTTACCTGTGGAACCTGAAGTGTAGATAACATATGCCAAGTTATCGGGTGTTGCAGTTTTTTCCAGGTTTGAGAAGCTGTTTTGAGCTATGTTTTCCCAGTCAGTGTCTAAGCAGACAAGATGCGCCCGATGTTGAGGGAGAGATGCTACTAATTGCTTTTGAGTTAACAGCACTCCCACTTGAGCATCTTCTAACATGAAGCTCAAACGCTCTTGGGGATAGTCTGGGTCAAGTGGCACATAAGCCCCACCTGCTTTGAGAATGCCCAACACTCCCACAATCATGTCTATTGAGCGTTCCACGCACAACCCCACCAGCACATCGGCTCCCACACCTAAAGAGCGCAAATAATGTGCCAATTGATTTGCACGAGTGTTCAACTGCTGATATGTCAGTTGTTGATTGTCAAACACAACTGCTACAGCATCCGGGGTGCGTTCTGCCTGCTCCTCAAATAAGGAATGGATACACCGATCGCAGGAATAATCTACTCCTGTATCATTCCACTCCTCCAACAATTGGTGATGTTCTGCGATCGTCAACAGTGGTAATTGGGCAATTCGCGCTTCTTGATTGGCAACAATTGCTTGTAGTAAAGTTTGAAAATTTTGGGATATGCGAGCAATTGTAGTTGCATCAAATAAATCAGCACTGTAACTCCAAATCCCCTCCAAACCAGATGAGACTTCCCAGCAGTTTAGTTCCAGGTCAAATCTGACCGTTTCATCAATTGGCAAGGATATATTCTCAATAGTTAAGCCAGGCAAATCCCAAGACAACTGTGAGCCATTCTGGAGGGAAAATGCTACCTGTACCAGGGGATTACGACTCAAATCTCGTTCTGGCTGTAGCTTTTCTACCAACATTTCAAAAGGCAAGTCCTGATGGGCGTATGCTGATAATGTGGTTTGCCGCACTTGCGCCAAAAAGTCTGTAAAGCTGGGATTGCCAGAGAGATCGGCCCTTAATGCTAGGGTGTTAGCAAAAAACCCCATAATCTCCTGAACGCTCTTGTGATTGCGGTTAGCGATGGGAGAGCCAACAACAATATCTAGTTGACCACTGTAACGAGAAATTAACACCAAAAAAGCTGCCAGTAGAGTCATAAACAAAGTTGCGTCTGACTCTTGGCTCAACTGCAACAGGCGTTGCATGAGGTCACGATTCAGTTGAAAACGCTCAACTCCACCTCGGAAACTCTGAACTGGCGGTCGTGGTTTATCAGTGGGCAGTTCTAGTGCAACAGGAGCATCCGCTAACTGTTTTTGCCAGTAAGTTAGTTGGCGATCGAGGACTTCGCCCGTCAGCCACTGGCGTTGCCAAACTGCAAAGTCAGCGTATTGGATAGTTAATTCTGGTAGTGGGTTGGGCAATCCTTGAGTGAAAGCTGTATATAGCTGGGATAACTCTCGATTGAAGATGTTCAAAGACCAGCCATCGTAGATAATGTGGTGCATCTTCAACAGCAGTATATACTCGCGATCGCTCAGTTGCAGCAGAGTAAATTGTACCAATGGTTCAGCAGCCAGATCGAATGGCTTAGATGCAACGGACTTCGCCATTTGCCCAATGCGATCGCTTTGTTGTTGGGCTGACAATCCCTGCAAACCATAGATTGGTAAACTTAAGTCGGTGGAAGGAGCAATTACCTGGACAGGTTTCCCGTCTACTGCGGGAAAATTTGTTCTTAAAATCTCATGGCGGCGAACGAGTTCGCTAAGGCTCTGCTCTAGTGCAACTATATTCAATGACCCTTCTAGCCGCAGAGTTAGGAGCAGATTATAAGCACGAGTATTGGGTGAGAGCTGGTGCAAAAACCAGAGTCGTTGTTGAGCAAAAGATAGTGGCAGATCGCCATCTCGTGGCACTCTTTGAATAGGCAACTGATAAGAAGTCTTAGCCTGCATTGCTTGCTGTAAAAACAGCATAATTTCTGTTTTACGCCCAGCTATTTCCTGACGTAGCGCCGGAGTTAACACGCCTTCAGGTGCATGACAACGCAAACGATCGCCATCGGCCTCTAGTTCAATACTTAAGTTTGTCAGGTGACGAACGAATTCCAGGGTGCTGTTAGTCATGCTCAAAACTCCACTACCTCACTACCAATTTCTTTAACTGATAAATTTTGTGTTACCAAATTTACTGTTTCTATGTAGGCTGCTATCCCCGCTACTGTGGGAGACTCAAACATCATCTGTATAGATAAATCGAGTCCAAAAGCTGAGTTAATTTCTGACAAGACTTGGGTAGCTAGTAGGGAATGACCACCAAGTTCAAAGAAGTTGTCATTAACACCAATACGTTCCACTCCCAGAACTTGACTCCAGATTCGAGCCAGTTGAGCTTCAATTGGGGTGCGAGGTAAAACAAAGCCGGTAGAAAGATTTCTTGTGGCTGTATCAGGTGAAGGCAGGGCGCGGCGATCTACTTTGCCATTGAGGGTTAACGGCAGGGCATCGAGGACGACAAAAGCCTGCGGCATCATGTAATCGGGTAACTTTTGTTGGATATATTCACGCACCTGTGGTACTAGTTTCTGAACTAACTTGCCCCGTAGAGGATTGTTAGTATAGTCAGTCCAGGGTTTGGTAGTGACTTTTGAACTATCCCAAAAAGCAATAGCCCCTTGTGCGTCAGATGTCTGCGTTGAATTCTGACGACGGAACACCAGATCATAACAACCATCCTGGCTACTCTCCCACCAACTTAAATGAACAGTGTAACCAAGTTGCTGCCCCAACTGGTAAAACTGCTCTGGATTGACCCCTACTGTTGGTTGTTGTGCTAAGAACTGCTGCAATTGGCTGAGTGTTTCTACTGCCGGGGGATGTTCCAACCATTGCCAAATTTGTAGTGCTTGCTGCACCCTCTGATTCGGTACGCGCCTGATTGCAAACACTTGGGGCTGTTCCTGTTGCAACCGATTTTGAATTTGTGTCAACGAAAGCTTGTCCAGTTGCCAATTTAACCAAGAAACTACTGTTTTTTGGACATCAATACCCACATGCAGGGTAACATCATAGCGGAATTGGGTTAACTCATTTTGAGTGTTACCGCCTTTGGGCTGAATCTCCACCCAAGTAATCTGAGGAAAGCGTGTCTGAAGGGCAATGAAGAAACCGGGATCGATGACTAATTCTTCTTCAGTAGCCACACTCTGATTTACCATTCGCTGCCATTGCTCAATCGTTCTATCTTCAGCAGCTTGGAACAACTGCACAGCTGCATGGTATGGCTCAAGTAATGGCAAGCTGCGGATATCGCCCATGAATAGCCTACCCTGAGTGCCAATTGCTGCCATTGCTCCCTCTATCACCTGCAACAAATACTCCACATTGGGGAAATACTGCACTACAGAATTCAAAATAACAGTGTCGAATTCTGCTTTGGGGATACCTTCAAAGTTATCTGCCATCTGGTGCAGCAGTCGGACATGAGCTAGACCATCAACTGTGGAGCATATCTGCTCAACGTGCTTGATTGCAGCGATAGAATAATCACATCCCCAATACTGTTGGCAGTGCTTGGCAATGCGAGATAGCAGTAACCCCGTTCCACAACCAATTTCTAGTACCCGTTGCGGAAAACCAGCCAGAATGCGGCTCGTTGTATTCTCCACCCACTCCTGCATTTCCCAATCTGGGATAGGTTGCCTAGTATAACTACTGTTCCAACCAGTAATATTGAACGTCAAGTCATCTGTGGATGCTTGGTTTTGGCTATAGGCTTGTTCATAGAGCATTTGCCAGTCGCTCACGTACTCGCTCTGCCATTGGGCAACCTGCTGGGGTACGGTTTTGTGATGAACAGCAGGCACTAAGTAAGCCACAAGACTTGTACTGAGCGGAGCCGAAGTGCGTTTATCACCAGGGGTATCTTCTCTGATGACGACGACACTCTCCTGTACCAAGGGGTGTTGACTTAAAACTACTTCAATTTCGCCTAACTCGATACGGAAACCCCGCACCTTAACTTGATTGTCGATGCGCCCTAAGTACTCTAACTCACCATTGGGCAAGTAACGCGCCTTATCCCCTGTTTTGTATAGTCGTGCTTGCGGATTCTTGCTAAAAGGATGAGAGATAAACCTTTGTTGTGTTAATTCGGGACGATTAAGATAACCACGCGCCACCCCAGCACCACCAACGTACATCTCACCTGGAACGCCAATCGGTACTGGTTGTTGATGTTCATCTAGCACATACACCTGTAAATCAGGTATCGGACGACCAATCACACTAGCAGTACCATCCAAATCGGCTTTGCTCAATAGACGATAAGTGACGTGTACGGTGGTTTCTGTAATTCCGTACATATTCACTAATTGGGGCGAGTTGTCGCCGTGACGCTCAAACCAAGGCTGTAAACTTGATAGTTCTAAGGCTTCCCCACCGAAAATGACTAAGCGCAAGTTTAAGTCGCCAATATTGGCCATTGACTGTTCTGCTTGAATTAACTGGCGGAAGGCAGAAGGTGTTTGATTGAGAATTGTGACTTTTTCTTGACACAATAATTTATAGAAGGATTCAGGCGATCGCGTCACTAAATAAGGCACTACTACCAGTCGTCCACCATACAGCAAAGCACCCCAAATTTCCCATACAGAGAAGTCAAAAGCATAAGAATGAAATAGTGTCCAGACATCTTGAGCATTGAAGTTATACCAAGAGTCTGTGGCTGTAAATAGACGTACTACATTACAGTGATTGACTAAAACGCCTTTGGGCTTACCTGTAGAACCTGAAGTGTAAATGACATAAGCTAGATTATCAGAGGTTGCGGTTTTTTCCAGGTTTGAGAGGTTGTTTTGAGCAATTTTTTCCCAATCGGTGTCTAAGCAGACTACACGCGCTTGATGTTGAGGGAGAGATTCTACTAATTGCTTTTGAGTTAACACCACTTCCACTTGAGCATCTTCTAACATAAAGCTCAAACGTTCTTGGGGATACTCTGGGTCAAGAGGTACATAAGCACCACCCGCTTTGAGAATGCCAAGTATTCCTAATACCATCTCTAAAGAGCGTTCTACACACAACCCAACTAGTACATCTGCTCCCACGCCCAAAGAACGTAAGTAATGCGCCACCTGGTTAGCACGATAGTTTAATTCCCGGTATGTAAGTTGTTGATTTTCATACACTACCGCCACTGCATCGGGAGTACGCGCTACCTGCTCCTCAAACCATTGATGAATACATTTATCTTGGGGATAATTTACTCCTGTATCGTTCCACTCTACCAATAATTGATGATGCCCCTGCTGTGTAAGCCAGGGTAGTAACGCTACTGGCTGTTGTGGATTTAGGGCGATCGCCACGAGCAAATTCTGGAAATGCTGCATCATGCGGGCGATCGTTGTCCCATCAAATAAATCGGTGCTGTAACAGCAAAAGCCCTCAAGACCTTCTGAGGTTTCCCAGAAGTGTACTTCCAGGTCAAACCGCACTGCATCAAGCTTCCAAGGCATTTCTTCCACCTTTAAACCAGGCAAATCCCAAGGGGAGGTAGGAGCATTCTGGAGAGCAAAAATCACCTGTACCAATGGGTTGTGAGCTAGGTTTCGCTCCAATTGCAACTTTTCGACTAACATCTCGAAGGGCAAATCTTGATGGTCGTAGGCGTTTTGCGTCACCTGTCGTACCTGTGTCAATAAGTCTTTTAAGGTCGGTTCTTTTAATAAATCGAACCTCAACGCTAAGATATTGACAAAAAATCCAATTAATCCTTCGATTTCTTTGCGGTTGCGATTGGCAATTGGAGAGCCAACTAAAAGATCCGTTTGTCCGGTGTAGCGAGACATTAACACCACAAAACCCGCCAGCAGTGTCATAAACAAAGTGCTTCCTGACTCTTGGCTCAGTTTTCTCAGCGCAGAAGTTAGCTTGCTATCTAGTTGAAACTGCTCTGTTGCTCCTCGGAAAGTCTGAATGGCTGGGCGGAGGCGGTCTGTAGGCAATTCCAACAAAGGTGGCGCTCCTGCTAACTGTTGCTTCCAGTAGCTTAACTGACGCTCTAGTACCTCATTTGTCAGCCATTGGCGTTGCCATAAGGTAAAGTCAGCATACTGTACAGGTAATGGTAAGACAACTGAACTACCTGTGACAATAGCTCGATAATGGGCAGACAGTTCGCGGTTTACAATGCCTAATGACCAACCATCAGCAGCAATATGGTGAATGGCTATCAGTAATACATACTCCTGTTGAGCAACTTGCCATATCTTGACTCGCATCACAGGATCATTAGCCAAATCAAATGGTTTGTAGGCTTCTTTAATCGCTAGTTGCTCCACTTGTTGCCAAGGATCTGCCACATTTTGTAGATCCACTATTGGTAACTTGATGGTTATGTTGAGGTCGATTACTTGTACTAACTTCTCATTCTTAATCTCAAAGCGAGTACGCAGAACTTCATGTCGCTGCACCATCTCCTCAATTGCCTTTTCTAAGGCTTTAATATTGAGATTACCCACCAAATGCAAGGGGAAATTTATCGTGTAAGCTCCACTTTCACCTTCTAATTGATGCAGAAACCATAGGCGTTCCTGCGCCCAAGATAGAGGTATGTCAAGTCTTGTGGAAACAGGCACAATCGGCGGTACTGTCAAACCCGAATTAGTTTGTAGTTCATTAGAAATGACTTCACTTAACTGAGCAACTGTTGGTGATTCAAATAAAGAACGCAACGGTAACGAAGTCCCAAAAGCTTCTGGTAAGCGAGAAATTACTTGGGTAGCTAACAGCGAGTGTCCCCCTAGTTTAAAGAAATTATCATAAATGCCAACTTGCTCTACTTTGAGGACTTGCGCCCAAATTTGTGCCAGTATTTCCTCAATTGGAGTGCGTGGAGCTACATATTTGTCTGCTATTTCACTGGATAAATCCGGTATTGGCAAGGCACGGCGGTCTACTTTGCCGTTGGTAGTTAGTGGTAAGGACTCCAAGATTACAAAAGCCGATGGCATCATGTAGTGAGGCAGTTTATCAGCAAGAAACTGATGCAGTTCGTCCTTGATGGATATTACATCTGTTTGCGGTACTACGTAGGCGAATAAGCGTTTATCACCAGTTGCATCTTCGTGGACAATTACACAACAGGTTTGCACATTTCCATGTTGGCTCAGTATTGCTTCTATTTCTCCTAACTCGATACGAAAACCACGAATCTTCACCTGATTGTCAATGCGTCCCAGGTATTCGATATTGCCATCTGGTAAATAACGAACTAAATCCCCTGTTTTGTAAAGGCGTTCAACTTTATCGCATAATTCAATTTCAATAAATTTTTCGGCAGTAGTTTCAGGTCGATGGAAATAGCCTCGTGCTAATCCAGCACCACCGATGTGCAATTCTCCAGGTACACCAATGGGTACGGGTTGTAGTTGGGAATCTAATAAGTAGATTTGTGTGTTGGCAATTGGTTGTCCGATAGGAATAGTGGTCGCATCTTGGCTGACTTCCTCCACCAAGTACCAGGAAGTAAATGTGGTATTCTCTGTTGGCCCATAAACGTGCAGTAGTCGCTGCGGCGCACCATTGTTGAGTACTTCTTTCACCCATTTAGGATCGACAGCTTCGCCTCCAAATAGAAGATGTCGTAGTGAATTGAAAGCAGAGGGTACTTCCTGAGCAATTTGATTGAACAGGGCAGTTGTCAAGAATAAGACGCTGATACTTTGCGCTCTAATAAAGGCGGCGAAATCTTTGGGCGAAAGTGCCAATTCTTTGCTGACCCCCACCAACCGCGCTCCATTCAGTAATGCTCCCCAAATTTCAAAAGTTGCAGCGTCGAAGGCATGATTTGAGGCTTGTGCAATTACATCTTGAACAGAAATGCTGACATAATTGGTTTGTTTGACTAATCGAACTACACTTTGATGGACAATGCTCACACCTTTGGGTTGACCTGTAGAGCCAGATGTGTACATTACATAAGCTAAGTTATCAGCTTTGCTGCTGGTAGTCGGGTTCTCTTGTGTTTGTTGGCTGATGATATCGCAGTCTGAGTCTAAGCAAATTACACAAGCTTTGCGATCGCCGAAGCCGCGCCGGAAGCGATCGCCCAACTTCTCAACTAATTTTTCTTGAGTCAATATCACTGATAGCTGAGTGTCTTCGAGCATGAAGCTTAATCGCTCAGTTGGATACTCAGGGTCAAGTGGCACATAAGCTCCACCCGCCTTGAGAATGCCCAGTATGCCCACAATCATTTCTACTGAGCGTTCCACACAAATACCCACCAGCGCATCGGCTTTTACACCTAATGAGAGCAAGTAATGTGCCAATTGGTTAGCTTGGGCGTTCAATTGTTGATATGTTAGAGACGCGAATGCCCTTGTCTGTACATCTTCAAATACCACCGCCACAGCATCAGGGTTGCGCTCTACCTGCTCCTCAAACAACTGATGGATACATTTATCTTGGGGATAGTTTGTTTGAGTACCATTCCATTCCACTAGTAACTGATGCCGTTCTGACTCAGTTAGCAAAGGTAATTCTCTAACTCTCTGATTGGGATCTCTGACTATTGTTTCTAACAAAGTCTGAAAATGAAGAGTCATCCTAGCAATTGTATCCGCCTCAAACAGATCGCTGTTATATTCCCACGACCCAATTAATCCCTCTCTTACAAAGTTTGGAGCGGAGGAAGCCTCCGCTCCACGCCAGTTGCTTTCCGACGCAGAGCGACAGGAACGCACTGGCTCAACTTTGCGCTTTTGTGTCTGCCAAATCGAGAGGCTCAAATCGAACTGAGACGTACCCCGCTCTACCATCTCTGGAGTCAGACTAATATCAGGTAACTCTAAAGTATCGAGTGAGAAATTTTCTAGAACAAACACCACTTGAAACAGGGGGTTGTAGCCAAGAGAACGTTCCGGCTGTAGTGCTTCTACCACTTGCTCAAATGGTATGTCTTGGTGTGCGTGAGCATCCCAAACAACAGAGCGGACTTGTTGGAGGAATTGAGAGAAACTAGGATTATCTTCAATCTGAGTACGCAACACCAAAGTGTTGACAAAACAGCCAATTAGTGGTTCGACTTCTTGACGATTGCGGTTAGCAAAAGGCGAACCGATACAAACATCATTTACACCGCTATAACGATGGAGTAAAACTGCAAAAGCTGCCAGCAGGGTCATAAACAAGGTGACACCTGACTTTTGGCTGAGGCTTACTAGTTGAGAGGTTAAATGCTCTGTTAGTTGAAATTTTTTGGTAGCACCAGAGAAAGTCTGCACTGGTGGACGCGGATAATTTGTTGGCAACTCCAATAAAGGCGGCGCACCAGTTAGCTGTTGTTTCCAGTAATCAAGTTGCTTTTGTTGAACTTCTTGAGTTAACCACTGGCGTTGCCAAAGGGCAAAATCAGCGTATTGTATTGTTAACTCTGGTAAGGGATTTGGTTCACCTTGAGTAAAAGCTTGATAAAGGATTTCTAACTCTTTGAAGAATATCCCCATTGACCAGCCATCAGTAATGATGTGGTGTATGGTCAAAATCAACAAGTGAGATTCTGCTTCTTGGCGCAGTAGAGTGGCTCGTAACAAAGGAGCGATCGCTAAGTCAAAGGGTTTGCGAACCAATGAAGTAACTATTTGTTGCACTGAGGCTTCTGGGAAACCTTGCAAGTTTACTACGGGTAAGGCGATCGCACAGCTGGGTGATATCGCCTGAAAAGGTATGCCCTCTCTCACTGCAAAGGTAGTTCGTAAAGCTTCATGACGGCGGATAATTTCGTTGATACTCTGTTCTAACGCTGTCACAGAGAGCTTTCCGACAATCCGAACTTGTAGATTTTCATTATAAAACGGGCTTTTCTTATCTAGTTGATAAAGAAACCACATCCTTTGTTGAGCAAAAGATAGAGGCAAATCCCTATCCCGCTCAACTGGTATTAGGGGGAAAGAGGTAGATTGTGTAGCTGTTTGAGCTTCTTTGAGAAAAGCAAGGATTTCTGTTTTCCGCTCTTTAAGTTCCTGCTGGATGGCTGCTGTCATGACTCCTTTGGGAGCGCGACAGCCAAGTTGATCTCCGTCAATCCAGATTGTTACACTCTGAGTTTGCAGGTGAGCTAAAAACTTTTCTATATTCATATCCTTACTTCCTCATATTCTTCGGCGATCGCCTCAATAGATCCACTTTTATCCTGAGTTACTCCTCGAATCGCCTCAATACTTTGGGCTAAACTGGCGATCGTGGGTGCTTTAAATAAACGTTGTAGAGACAAATCTAGAGAGAAATCTTCGCGTAACCGAGAAATCACTTGACCAGCTAGCAGGGAATTCCCCCCCAACTCAAAAAAGTTGTCGTGAATGCTTAAAGGTGCTACTTTCAGTACTTGCTGCCAACATTGAGCAATTTTGAACTCTATCTCGTTGCGTGGTTCTATTCGCTCCTTAATTTCCTGAGTGCTAATTTTCCTAATTAGGTTGGCGCGATCGATTTCGCCGTTTTCGAGACAAGGCATTTTGGGCAGTTGTACTAAGTTGCAAGTGCAAGAAGTTCCAAAACAATCTTGCATTCGCAAGTCTGGTAACTGTACAACCTCGTTACTAGTGGAAGTGAAATAAGCAGTTAACTTCTGTAAATTAAAGGCTTGAGACTGCCAACGTTGAATGTTTTGGTTGCTGCCATCTAAACCTATCAATATATTTGTTTGCTGATGTTGCAAGCTGGCAAGCATTGAAGATATTGCTTGAGAAGCAGACATCACATAAAAACCTTTGGCGCGAATCAGATTCTTCATCTGATATCCCTGGCTCATACCTGTCTCATCCCACATACTCCAAGCCAAACAATAACTTGCTAATCCACTGTGGTAATTTTGGTAATCAGAAAAGCGATCGAGAAAACTATTGGCAGCTGCATAAGCTCCGACAGCCGTGCCTCCAAAAAAACTGTTTACAGAAGAAAAGTTAATAAAAATGCTATCTGTATAGTCTTTAAGCAATTGATGCAGCACCCAAGCAGCCAACATCTTAGGACGCAATATAGATGTTAAGCTTTCCTGAGTCTCTTCCAGTACAAGCCGCTCGTGGGAAGTTCCAGCTAAATGAATTACGCCATCCAGATTTTTACCCCATCGGGATTGAGCTTTTTTAACTATTATTTGCAACTGTTTTAAGTCACAAATATCAACAGCTTCGTAAATTACTTCTCCCCCAAGCTGTTTTAGTTCCTGATAAACTTTCAGACGTTGTGCAATAGTGTCTGTTTTCTCTAGATAAGCATTCCAAGTACTTTTATCTGGTAAAGGAGTTCTGCCGACCAATAGTAACCGAGCTTGGTAATGTTTCAGCAAATAACGCGCAATTTTAATACCTATACCACCGAGTCCTCCGGTGATTAAATAAGTTCCTCCTTGCTTGAAGGAAACAGCAGATTTAGGTTCGCTGGTCAAATCCACTTTTTCTAGACGAGGAACTAAACGCTGCCCATTTCTATAAGCTACCTCTCGTTCTTTTGACGAAACCTGTATCTCTTGTAATATATAAGCTCCATTTCTTTCAACTTCAGCAAAAGACAAATCAATGTGGCGACAGTTCAACCAAGGTAATTCTTGAGGAATCGTTTTCAGTAGCCCTAATACTGCTGATTTTTCATAAGCTATTGGTTCCTCTGAAGAAATAGACTGGATATGAGAAGAAATAAATAGTAATTGAACTGAATCATCAGTACTTTGAACTTTTGCTAAAGCTTGAACCAGGAATAATAAACTATAGATACTATGTTCTTGTGCTTGTTTGAGAGCTTCTATGTTTTTAATTTCGCCAAAATACTGGTTATAAGTCCATAGGTGAAGTATGTGACCAATGATAATATTATCTGCTGCTAGAGATTCGATTAAAAGTTGGTAGTCCTTGGCTTGTCCTAGTGTAATTGTGTAGTGTGTACGATTAATTTTTTGGAAATCTTCTCCTGGTGAAACAGTGATGTATGGCAGGTTATGTTCTGACAATATTTGACATAAATATGCCCCCAAACCAAAAGAATCTAGAAATACTAGAGTGGAGTTAATAATAGTTAAAGAAGAATTAAAAGTAATGGGATTTTTGGGCTGCCATACTTGACGGTAGAACCAGTCAGGAATGGTATTAGCATTACCCAGTAATATATCAATGCGTTTAATAATTGTTTGAAAATCACCTGTTTTGAAGCGCTGGCTAAGTTGCGATCGCTGAATTTTACCAATAGCAGTTTTAGGAATAATTTCTTTATCTACTGGAATGAGATAATCTGGGTTTACTCCCATCTTGTTAACAACAGCAGTGCGAATTTCTTTGAGCAGAGCTAATAAACTTGCATCATCAGCAACAGAAGTATTGAAAAAGATAGCTAGTTTATCAGTATTTGTTCCTGGTTGTCTGACTGCACAGGCGGCTGTGTAAGAAACTTCTACACCTTCAAGTTCTTCAACGGCGGCTTCGATTTCGTGACAGTAGTAGTTGAGTCCATTGATGATAATGACATCTTTTTGCCGTCCAGTAATAGTTAAACACCCTTGATGGAGAAATCCTAAATCCCCGGTATTAAACCAGCCATCAGAGGTAAAAACTTCTTGGTTTGCCTGTGAATTCTGATAGTAACCAGAAGTAACAGATGCGCCTTTTACTTGTAAACGACCAATCATATTTTCTGGAACTACTTGCTCATTTTCATCAACAATCCGCAGTGAAGCACCAGCAATTGGCGAACCTAACTCTACAAATGAAGTATCATCTGATGAAGATTCTAGAGAAAAACTATCAGAGTAAGTGATGCCAGAGGAGGTTTCGCACATTCCAAAGGCTGGGTGAATCGCGTTGGTTGGTAAACCGTGACTACTCAGCAGTTTTAAGAAATTCCTGGCTGTTTTGGTGACAATCGGCTCCCCAGCGTTGATGATAAACTTCATTGAGGATAAATCCCAATTGTGACGATTGAGAGTAGAAGCGCGATCGCAGATGAGAGAAAATGCAAAGTTAGGAGACCAACTAATCGTTGCTTGATGTTTATCAATTAAATCTAGCCACTTGAGCGGATTCTGCACAATCAAGTCAGTAGGCACATGGATTTGTTGGCAACCTAAACTAACAGCCATGATACTCAGAGATACCAATGCACCGACATGATCCAAAGGCATCCAGTTTAAAACGCTTTCCTGGCTGGAGAAATGACTCATTAAAATTAAGCCAGTTGCCATACTCAATATGTTGTGATGATTGAGCATCACACACTTGGGTATACCAGTGCTTCCAGAAGTCAAAAGCAAAATTACCAAATCCTCTGGCTGACTTTGATGTAGGTTTAAATCCGGTTTACACTTACGCAACTTCTCAATAGTTACAATTTGAAAGTTTTCTAAATTTAACCGCCTGGAAAAACTATCAATGTTGGCAGCCAAAGAAGCACTCGTCAGTACCAGAGGTTTCCCTAGCATTTGCCAAGTATTTAGGAGTTTGCTTGCAGTACTGTTGACTGTATCGTAGGTAGGGGCGATAGATACTGGCACTGGGACAAAGCCCCCTAGCACGCAACCCCAAAAAGCACAGATGAAATCTTGATTATCTTCTAGTTGAAAAATTACTTTATCTTGAGCTTTGAGTCCTAGCTTTCTCAATCCCGCGAAAATTCTTTGAGCATCTTGCCATAATTGGTGATAAAACTGAATTTTCTCGCTGCCATCAGGTCGAACGTAGATAATACCTTTTGTTGAATTTTGAGTGGCTCGTTTTAATAGTTCCACTAAAGTTTTAGGAGCGTCTTTGGAGTATTGTAGACTTGTACCATGACTAATGGCTAACTTTTTTGACGAAGAATTTTTCTTTTCTACCTTTTCACTAAGTATTGTTGTTTGTACCTTTTGCTGGCTATTTTCAGAGACGATTGCTTGCATCTCGCCTATCAAATCCTCCAAGTGAATAGGAGGAATACTTTTAACCAAGGGTTCAACAACCACCGCAACACGCTCAATTTCTGACAATGACTCTAATTGCTTTTCTATGCGACGCATTAAGTCAGAGTCAATCACTTCTAAATTGGCTAGTATAACTTCATCTATCTGCCCTGCATCTGTTAGAGGAATGGTAGAAACTGGTATAAATACTGTGGGTATCAATTCAATAGGCAGAATTGTTAGCAGGTGAGACAACAATTGTTCTGGTACAAATAAGCCTGATGGAACTATATATGCAACTAATTCCTGCTTTAGCTTTTGGGTTTGTCTCTTGATCGCTATACAATCATCTACAGTCAAACTTGACTTAATAACAACTTCTATTTCTCTATATGTAAAACTTTTATTACTTGAAGTTGCTAAAAGTTGATTATGGTTATCTAACTGCATTAGCTTTTATATCCTTTTTCAACTCCACTGTTCATCAATTAAAGTTATGCTTATTTAAAACTACATATTTAATTTGTTTTCCTTATTGCTTTTTAATCACCGCTTTGAATTTTTACCTTACCTACCTTTCGTAAAAAGCCATGTAAATAGAGGTTCTACAAATTTAAACCGTGAATAATAAGAATAGTAATAGTTTATACCTTATATTATGTATCACAATATTTATACTAAATTTATACTGAGGATAAGTCGATGGTTTTTTGCTAGCTATTCAATAGATCATCTCAGTTTTATTAATAAAATGCAATGGCAGTTAAGAAAGATAAGGAAGTCAATAAGGGATAATTACTAACTGTAAAACAATTAAGTGGGCAGTTGAGACACGATGAGTAAGTAGTTAAGAAAAATAAAAAAATAAGAAAGTTAAGAAAGTTAAGAACTAATAATTAAACTGATGCACTTATAAATTGCACATTTTCTAATGAAAGGTTGTCAAGGGTCATTTGTGAGAATTTAAGGTCGGATAACATTTGTCAATAAGCAATAGTACTTAAAAAGGTGCAAAAAATCGGGGCTGGCAACAGAATTTTTGAGCAAGCGATACCTACGGCGGGCTACGCCTACGCGTCATCTTGATAGGCATCATTCATTCTTGAGCCATCAGTTCAGTACAAGAGTTAATTTCATATCTCCGCTTTTCCCATATTTTCAGCATAATTTCTAATTGACAAAAGTAAGATTGTCTTAATTTCTCACCAATTGTCAAGGGTCAAGAGGAGCATAGCGACTGCCGCCGGCTTGAAGCAAGTGACGTTCAAGAGTTCAAACTCAGCCTTAATTTTAGACAACCCTCTCCTGAAGGAGACGCTGCGCGTAGCTTGCTTCCCCAGAGGGGTACATGAGTAACTATGCAACTTAAATGCGTAACAGCTTATAATCATAAATTTCTTAAGTATCTTAAATTTCCTTGTATGCATACTTAATTATTGGTATATCTGGGATGACTAAAATAAATAGGACTTACGCTACTGGCAGACTAAATTAAGGTGAAGACTGTCAATAGTCCACAGTCAATAGTCAAAAATCAACCTTCTTTGAACTATTGACTACTGACATCCTCAACTAAAAATTTACGACACGCAGCTTTAGTCCTGACAAATTTTCCAAAGGAAAAATAGCAATGTCTACAAATGCAGTCAAAGCACCAGAGATCCAAGTAGTGCCATTCTTCGCACGCTTCTTGCAAGAGCAATCTGCATCCAACGAAAAACCAGATACTACTCCCCCTCCTCCTCCTCCTTTCACTTTCAAGTTTCCTTCTGATTTGGAAGACATTTAAGGGATTGACAACTAAAAAATATTCCATTGCTGTGTAAGCAGGGGAGCGCGATCGCTTCCGTATTGCAGTATTGATAATATAATTGCGATCGCCTTTAGTTTTTAGATTGCCTACTTCTTTGAGAACTTAGGTACTTAGATAATAACTTATTTAGATAGTCCCTAACATCTAGCTGCTAAAAACGAAGCCAGAAATTTTTATGCACCTGTCGCGTGACGTTGTTTTATTAATCACCCACAGTGGTGATTTTTTTACAATAGATAGAGTGGCACAAGCCTTGTCAAAAAAAGGGGTAAAACCGATTCGTTTTGACACCGATAAGTTTCCTCAACAAGTGCAATTAGTAGCACACTTTGACAAGTCCAAAAGTTATCACACCTTAGAGTATGGCAACCACTCTATCAGCACAGAGCAGGTGCGGGCTGTATGGATGCGGCGCATTTGGGAACCGGAACTAAGTTCAGAACTAGCTCCACAGTTTAAAGAAGCCTGCATCAGAGAATCACAAGCAACTTTGGAGGGTTTTTGGGACAGTCTTAAAAAGGCTTGTTGGGTAGACGATCTAGAAAGGATAAACTATGCAAATAATAAGCTGCGGCAACTGCGAATTGCGTCTGAGGTAGGTTTTGTTATTCCTCAGACTCTTGTCACCAACAAAGCTGAGTCAGCACGAGAGTTTTTCCATCAAGTCAACGGCAAAATGGTGAGCAAGTTATTAACTGCTCTTTCGCGCAGTATGGAAGCTAACTCCTCGTTCTTTCTTTACACCAGCATTGTCAAAGAAGAGGACTTACAAGATGCCGAGTCACTGCGCTATTGTCCAATGGTTTTTCAAGAGCAAATTCCTAAGCAGCAAGAATTGCGAGTGGTGTATGTGAATGGCAATGTCTTTGTGGGAGCGCTAAATGCGGATGTATATGCAGCAGCCAAAGTTGATTGGCGTAAACCTGGTGTTGAAGTTGGCGCATGGCAACAGCACCAGCTTCCTGATGAAATAGTGCGTCGTCTCAAAGCCTTTATGGGGAGATTTGGGCTGTTATTTGGAGCTTTAGATTTTATCGTCACACCATCGGGCGAATATGTCTTTTTGGAAGTCAACCCTGTGGGAGAATGGGGAATGTTAGAGAAAGATTTAGACTTGCCAATTTCGAGTGCGATCGCAGATGCTCTTATTTCCTAGTAGTTACTGTAAGGTGTGTTAGACACAACTTAATTATGACAGTATTAATAGTTACTTTTAGCCAAGACAACGAAAGCATTCCTCTAGTTATCAAAGAAATTGAGGCTAGAGGAGAAAAAGCATTTCGGTTTGATACAGATAGATATCCCACCGAAGTCAAGCTAGATATTTATTTTGGCGATACAGAACGGGTAATTATTACTGATGGCGAACAGAAGCTCGATTTGAGTGAAGTGTCCTCAGTTTGGTATCGGCGGATGCGTTACGGGCAGAAAATTCCCAACTCAATGGACAAACAATACAAAGATGCGTCCATTAATGAATGTCGCGCCACTGTCAGAGGTATGATTGCCAGCCTTCAAGGATTCCACCTTGATAAAATGTCCAATGTGGATCGGGCTAATAATAAACAACTACAGTTGCAAGTTGCACGACAAATCGGTCTTCTAACTCCACGTACCCTGACTTCAAACAATCCCGAAGCCGTTAAGGAATTTGCTTTTGAGTGTCAGCAAGGTATAGTCACCAAGATGCTTTCCTCCTTTGCCATCTATGATGAGCAGGGGCGAGAAAACGTTGTGTTTACCACTCCAGTGACAGCTGACGATTTAGAGAATATGGAAGGGCTGCGTTTTTGTCCGATGACATTTCAAGAAAACGTACCGAAGGCGCTGGAGTTGCGAACAACTATTGTTGGACACGATGTATTTACTGCCGCCGTAGATTCCCAAAGCTTGTCAGGATCTACTTATGACTGGCGCAAAGAGGGAAAAGCTCTAGTTAAGAATTGGCAACCATACGACTTGCCAGAAGATATTGAGAAAAAGCTGCTTAAACTGATGGCTTATTTTGGCTTAAACTATGGAGCAATTGATATTATTGTCACTCCCGATGGTCGGCACGTATTCCTCGAAGTTAATCCAGTGGGGGAATTTTTTTGGCTGGAAATATATTCGCCACATTATGCTATTTCGCAGGCGATCGCAGAAGTATTACTAACTAAATAAAAATTAGGTTATTGAGCATTGTTCATTTTTTTTATTCTTGACCATCAAGGCACTCTTTTAAAAAACTTTTTAACAGTAGAGATAGTAAATCTATCATAAACTTATTAATATGTAATACCTAAGTTTTTAATTAAAACTATTTATATTTGGAGATTAAATCATTGTGACAAACTTAGCAGATACACAAATAGTTTTGACATTTGATGGGGTAGATGATTATATAGATTTTGGCAGAAAAGACATTGGCAACGTTTTCGCTCAAGGGAGTTCAGCCTTTACAGTTTCCGGCTGGATAAATCCACACGAACTAACAAATAAAGCCACTAGTTACGGCACGCGTAATGTATTTTTTGCTCGTTCCTCAGAACGGTACAGCGATAATTTTGAATTTGGTATTAGTGAAACAGGAAGCTTAGATATATACATTGATGAAACTGTGAGCAAAGGTATCAAAACCTTCGGGAATGGAGAATTAACTATAGGTGAATGGCACTTTTTTGCTATTGTTTTTAATAGTGGTCAAATAACAGTATATCTTGATGAAAACGAATATAACGATTCTCTTAGAGGTTCATCTTTAAACAAAGCAACAAGTTCTATAACTCTCGGTGCAACTTTACACAAACAAGTTTATTTCAAAGGGCAATTAGCAAACATTAGCGTTTGGAATTATCCATGTACTCAAGTACAAATCCAAACCCATCGTTGTGGGCTAATAGTTGGGGATGAAGAAGGATTAGTAGCTTACTGGGAATTAAATGACGGGCAAGGAACAACAGTCAACAATCAAACTGGAAAGTCCTATCAAGGAAATTTTCGTGGTAATCCTAGTTGGGAGTTAGCACAAATTCCATTTGCAACACAATCATCCAATCCGGTTCCATTTGTAGAGGAATCATCCAATCAAGAGGATATCCAAGAAGAGATCCAAATTGAGACACCAGTTATTCCCGAAGAAAATATCTCAACAATAACCACAAATTTATTAGCAGCAACGATACCGTTAGTAAGCAACGACGAAGACGAACCAAAGGAAATTCAACAGATACAAATAAACAGTGAAGAATCCGAAATTGTCCCAACCTTGGTAAGTCTCCAGTCAGATGAGGAGGAAACTGAAAAAGACCAAACCGAAGAACCCGTCAATATCCAACAAGCACAAACGCTAACTCAGGAGGAACCGCCAGAAACTATGAATACACAAGCCCAGCCCAAATACAAAATACTTTCCATTGATGGAGGCGGTATTCGGGGTATTATTCCTGCATTTATCCTAGCAGAAATTGAAAGGCGGACACAAAAGCCTATATTTAGTTTGTTTGATTTAATTGCTGGCACTTCAAGCGGCGGAATTTTGGCACTGGGACTAACTAAACCTCGATTAAGTTCTGATGTATCTGATTTGCCATTAGCCCAATATACTGCTGAGGATATGGTACAACTATTTCTTGAGTATGGGGTAGAAATATTTTATGAGCCATTATTTGAAAGACTAATTGGCCCAATAGAGGATATATTTCTCCAGCCAAAATATTCTTCTAAAAGCAGAGAAGAAATTCTCAGCCAATATTTTGGCAATGCCCAATTAGAAAATAATCTCAAAGAAGTTTTTGTAACTAGTTACGATATTGAGAAACGAATTCCAGTATTTTTTACAAACAAACTAGAAAAACAAGAGATAGAACCTAAAAATTTTCACAAGTTATGTAGTGGTTTTACGCTTCTAGATGCAGCATTGGGCACTACTGCCACTCCGACTTATTTTGCTCCCCATCGGCTTGTAAATCCTTACAATAGTGGCAGTGTCTATACTTTAATTGATGGTGGGGTATTCGCTAATAATCCAGCTCATTTAGCTATTTTAGAAGCACAAATTAGTAGTAAACGAAAAGCAAAAAAAGTCCTTAATACAGAAGATATTTTAGTAGTTTCTTTAGGTACAGGTTCGCTGACCAGTGTCTACCCTTATAAAGAAGTCAAAAATTGGGGGCTATTGCAATGGGGAAGACCACTTTTAAATATTGTGTTTGACGGTGGTAGTGAAGTGGTATCTGGAGAATTAGAACGGTTGTTTGAACCTAGTGAGAAAGAAGCTAAAAGTTTTTATTATCGCTTTCAAACACTTTTAGATGGGGAACTAGAAGAGATAGACAATACTAAACTACAAAATACTCGTCAGCTACAAACTATAGCCCATCGACTGATTTCTGAAAAAGGTCAACAAATCGATGAACTGTGTAGTCTTTTATTAGACTAAATCAGATTTCTTATATCTTGCACCTGTAACTAGCATACATTTTATAATCGCTAATGATAGATGCAATAAGTAAGATTTTTAATTTCTTCAACAAAGAAATTAAAAATCCCTTTCTTATTCATGTTTCCACCTTATAAGGATTGTAGGTAAGTACAATGGATGAACTCGTCAAAAAAATTGCTGGTTTGGGCCTTCCTGGTATACTTTTCGTGATTGCAACGTCTGCATCAGGGGGCAGTGTCGCCGCCGTTGTCGCTATGCTTTCATCACTGGGCGGGCCTTTAGGCTTGTTAGGAGGTTTAGGACTGCTTGGTCTGGTAGGCATTCTAGGGGAATATATAGGAGCATTTGGGATTGAAACCGTTCTCAAGTTCATTTATACAGAACGTAGCAAAACCGAATCTGTGAGATTTCTTCTCAAAGAAATTCAAGAATTACCCATTACAGACGAGCTTAAACTCAAACTGAAACATCATATTAGTCCAGTAGTGGTTACTGAGCCTGAACAAGGCCCTACTCCGAGAACAGTCGAAATTGTTGATGATGAACCAGTAATCTAGTGCATTTGATTTGCTTCCCCCTAGCCCCTTTTTTTAGGAGGATTTAGGGGGATATAAAAATCTTCAATTTCTAAAACTAAAAATGGCCTCTGAGTCTAAATTAATTCTCAAAGGCCATTTCAAAATTATATAGTCTAATTAATAACGACTGCATCTTTAGAATATGCAAACTCCATCTGTCCGCGAGCAAAACACAACAAATCCTTTTTCAGCATTAACTCAATTTTGGGAGGATGTGAAAGTAGTTGCCGGGCCTTATTGGTATCCAACAAAAGCACAAGGGAGAGCATTCGCAGATGTGATTCGTTCATGGGGAACACTCATTCTTCTACTATTATTAATCATCTCAGTTATAGGTGTAAATACCGCAAATAGCTACTGGAATCGTTATGTAATTGATATCGTTGTTGAAGAAAGAGACCTGGAAAAATATAATAGTACTTTATGGCTGTCCAGTCTCATTGTTGTAGTGACAGTCGTCTTAATAACTTTTTTGAGTTATGTCAGAAAAAAAATCACTCTTGACTGGTACAAATGGCTGAATAATCATATTTTAGAAAAATATCTGAGCAAGCAAGCTTATTATAAAATCAATTTTAAATCTGATATAGATAATCCAGATCAACGTCTATCTCAAGAAATAGAACCCATTACTAGTAGTGCCTTGAGATTTTCAACTGCTTTACTAGAAAAAGTTCTAGAAATGGGAAGTGCTTTGATAATTCTTTGGACAGTTTCTCCACCAATCGCACTTTATTTAGTTATTTATACAGTTATTGGTAATTTAATAGCTGTTTACTTAAATCAAACAATAAGTATAGTTAATCAACAGGAACTTGCATTTAAGGCAGACTTTGCTTATTGCCTAACTCATGTTCGCAATCATGCTGAATCAATTGCTTTTTTTCAGGGAGAACAGGAAGAATTTAATATAATTCAGCGCCGATTTAATAATGTTCTAGAAACTGCTGAACGCAGGCTGAGTTTGGAAAAAGGTCAAGATGCTTTTGGTAGAGCATATCAGTCTGCCATTAGTGTATTTTCTATGTTTATCCTCACGCCTTTATTTATTCAAAATCAAATTGATTATGGGGAAATTAACCAAGTTAGTTTTGCTTGCTTTTTGTTTTCTAATGCCTTGGGACAGTTAATAGGTGAATTTAGTATTTCTGGACGATTTTCTAGTTATGTAAAGCGTTTAGCTGAGTTTTCAGATGCGTTACAAGCTGTTAGTAAAGAGCCTGATAATTTTAATACTATTCAAGTCATAGAAGAAGAACGTATAGCTTTTGAGCATGTCACTTTACAAACGCCAAATTATGAGCAGACAATTATTGAAGATTTATCACTTTCTGTTCAGCCAAGCGGAGGGTTATTGATTGTTGGCTCTAGCGGTAGGGGTAAAAGTTCTCTATTGAGAGCGATCGCAGGTTTATGGAACGCGGGAACTGGTCGTTTAGTGCGTCCTCCCCTAAAAGAAGTCTTATTCTTACCCCAGCGTCCTTATATCATTTTGGGTACTTTGCGCGAACAATTACTCTATCCGCATACAGACCGAAAAATGAGCGACAAGGAACTCGAACAAATATTACAACAAGTTAACTTACAACACTTACTTACCCGCGTAAAGGGCTTTGATACAGAAGTTACTTGGGAAAATATATTGTCGTTGGGAGAACAACAACGCCTCGCTTTTGCACGGGTATTAATTATACATCCTAGTTTCACTATCTTAGATGAAGCAACAAGTGCTTTAGATTTGACTAATGAAGATAATTTATATCAACAACTGCAATCAACTAAAACAACTTTTATCAGTGTTGGACATAGAGAGAGTTTATTTAACTATCATCAATGGGTTCTAGAGCTAAGAGAAAATTCCCATTGGCAACTTATTTCTGTAGAGGATTATCAACGCCAAAAAGCAATTGTCACTACTTCACCTAAAAACGTTAAAATCACAATAGATAGTTCCTCAACATCAGTTGCAATAGGCACTATTGAAAACCTCACTCATCAAGAAATTAAGGCATTAACAAACTATTCTCTTACCACCATTAGAAGTAAAGCAAGCCAAGGGAAGCCTATCACTACTAAAGATGATGCAACCTACTGCTATGATAAAAATCCAAAGGTTTTGAAATGGGTGAGAGTCTAGTGGCTACTCTTGTGAGAACTGATGTGATGTTAACTAATAAGCAAAGACAACTAATTAATTATAAATCAATTACAATTTATGAAATAAATTATCAATTACCTATTGTAAACAATTCCAAATTAAAAAAAGTTCAAAAAAAAATTAAAGAATGTCAAATATTACTTAAACAAGGTACTCAGTATCATTCTTATTTTTGGGGAATAATCAAACGGAAACAAGAAATTAGTCAACGAGAAATTTTTACCAAAACCAAATTATTAATTAAAGATTATATTCAACTAATTGATTTTTTAGAAAAATATAAAGATAATTATCAAGATTTTTTATTAAAATTTACTGATAATTGGAAACACTTATTTACTCAAAAATATACAGAAATTAAAAGTATAAATACAGAAAGAAATAAACTAGAAATTAAAAATCAAAATAATTCACAGATTATTGATAAATTAAAATGGGAGAAACAAGAAAATATCAAGTCTATTTTACTTTTGAGTAATACTAACTTTTTGATATTAGAAAAAGTCAAATTGCTCACTGAAGGAATTAAAGGTTTAGCAGAAGACACTAAGAATCAAAAGCAAACTGTCCAGCAAATAGCTCAAGAGTTAGAGGTATATCAAGAAATTTACGAATATCAAATAAAAGCGACACAAATTCGTCAAGAAATAGCAAAAATAGCTGAGACAGCAATCAACTTTGAAAATTATTTACAAGATTACTTTAGTCCATTTCAATCCTTAATAGACGAAATAGTAAAAGTAGATGCAGGCTTTTACACAACTGTAGGAGAAATTAAAAGTTTAGCAAATAGTACTTTAAATTTTCAGTCAAGTTTATTAACAATACAAGATACTAATACGATTTCTGAAAATATTCTCAATTTATTGGTAGCAACTTATGAGAAAGGAGATAGATTAAAAGATGCATTGCTTGAGTCTAAATTATTAAATGGGCAAGTTAGTAACTTTGAGTTAAGTAACGATGGAATAGCTTTAGAACAAACAATTTACTTAATATCTAATTATATATCTACTCAACTTGTCGATCAAAGAAAAGTGCTAGGTATATTAGAGACAGATATTGTTTATACAAATTCTGCACTTTCTATTGAAAAAACAGAGTTATTAGAACTTAGTAATAATGGTAACTATGTAAAAGAATTTCAAATTAGTCATAATATTGATTATAGTAAACTGCAAACTCTCCTCGCACAATATAAGTGGAAAGAAGCTGATATTGAAACTGCTAAATTAATGCTACAAGTCATCGGAAAGAATTATTGGAATGAAGTTTATAAGGAAGATATTCTTAACTTTTCTTGTGAAGCTTTTTATACTATTGATCGCCTTTGGCAACAATACAGTCACGGTTATTTCGGCTTCAGCGTGCAGCAAAGCATCTGGCACGAAATCGGCGCTCAAGTAGATTATGAAACACAAAAGAGACTTGGCGATCGCCTGGGCTGGCGAAAAGACGGAAACTGGTTAAACTACGACCAACTAACTTTTAAATTATCTCCGATGACACCAATGGGACACTTACCAGTTAAATGGTTACACTATGACCAAGATATTTTTGATTTATCTCCATCATCTGCGGAACCCTTTTCAATGGGAGCATGGCGAGTCGGGTCATGGTTAGTCTGGCAGATGCACTTATTCTTTTCTCGTGCAAAAATGTGTAATTGAATTCAGACTTTGTTGTTAATACTTCTTTCCTTGTAGTAATCTAATCAATTTAAAAAATAGACATGAATAACAGTATGCATTCTGATATAGAAATAGAAATTTTACTTTTAGGAAAATGGCGCTTTAATACTTATTCAGAAAAAATCACTGTTGAATTTAAAGATGATATGACTTATGAGCAAACAAGGGTTCAAATACTTCTTTTCTCTAAACCTAAAGAACTTATAACAGGTAATAAATTTACTGGAGTATGGTATGTCAGCCAAAAAAAATTATATCTAAGTGTTAAAACTATGCCAAAATCATTTTTAAATTTAAACATTCCACTATTTTTTCAGATTTCTATTGCAGATATAGTAGCTACTATCGGTTCAATTTTTACAACTGAAAGTTATGAAGTTATTATAATTAACAGTTCTAAATTTCTCATAAAAGATAAAGATGAATCAATTATTGGGACAAAAATAAATAATACTAGAAAGTACTAGAGAATGTTGGCAAGCGTGAGCAGATTCGATGGCATATTTATTTGATAATACATTGCCATATTCTATATATCATAGTCAGAGCAATATAATATGACTACATATAAATTAAAGTCACTTTTGGCAAGTTGTGTCACGATCATCTAGTGCTGTCAATCTATAAGCGATCGCAGTTATATTACTACATCTAATTGGTTATTAAAAAGCCTTCAGTTTAGTTATTGTTAGCGGTAGCGTGACCTTTAGCCTGTGCTAAGTGCTGAGTAAATTTTACTCGGTACTAGAACCAGCCATTTCAAGGTGTCTGTTTTTGGATTATTTTTGCGATAGAATTTTAGCTGTAGAAACATAAGGTCGTTTGGAATGTCTTTGTGTTGAAAAGTTTGCGCTGTACTGAACAAAATACAACGCAGGTTAATTCCTTTCAACACAAGATTCTTGTAGCGCGGCTTATGTGCTTTTAGGCTTCGTAGATACTAATTTCTACTCCAGAAACTGTGTAAGTAATCTGTGTAAATTGGCTCACGTCCATTAATGTTTTCATGGTGGAGCTTAAATATAATTTGCCAAACTGTCCTTTATCTTGAGCTATTTTAGACGCAACATTAACTGGATTACCAGCAATGTCTTTACCACCAGCAGCCAAGTCAAAAAGCAAAATAGAACCAGTGTCAATCCCTATACGAGAAGCAATATTTTGTGCTGCTAGTTCTTGACGGAATGCTTGAGCAAAGTTAAGTGCGGTATCGGCTTTATCAAAAACATAAATTCCAATAGAACCGACTACCTTAACTTCTACACCATGATATTTTTGCAAAAGTTGTGAGCTGGTGTCTTTCAGTTCAGCCGTAAGAGCCAAGTTAGTAAACATCCCAATTTCATGAGATTGGGCTTCTTCAGGTTCCCGTTCAATGAGGACAACTACTTTGTTTTGCAAGTATTTCTCAGCTAACTGCTTGCCAAACTCAGTGTCAGCCAGACGATTTCCAAATGCTAATAAGTCAGCATAAAATTCTTGAGAATAAGGAATTGGATATTGGGGATTTAAAGGTGGTATTACGTCTAACCCTGGCCCGTCTAAAACTCGAAAAAGCTTACCTATTTCAGTTACTTCTTCGCTTTTTTGAGTAATTGTAAAATTGTGGTTCTCTGGTAAGAGTTCATAAAAGCTTTGGCTAATTGCTATCTCACCACCTTCAGTATCGTTCTCGGCAATTTCTTCAATCGCATCAGCTTCTAAACCATACAAACCACCGTTAATGTAGTAAAACTCTCCATAATGTGCGCCGAGTCCGATTTTGATTTGACAAGTTTTACTAATTTGGCGTTGAATGGTAAGTAACGCAGACACAATGGTTTCAGGATTAACTGATGCTGAGTAAAACATTTGAGTATTGTCAGCAGCCCAAATACCGACACCTTCTCCACCAATAGCAGTGCCAACACTATATACAATTTCTTTTGGTTGATTAATAATTGCCAAAATTTCTAATAAGCCTTTTTGTTTAGTTAGCTTAGTTAGCCCAGCAGAATCGGAAGATATGGCGTAACCTTTGACTTTGTAAGGTTTTAGTAGTTCTAACGTTGCTTGCTGGGTTTGCTCACTCACTAACCACTTTTGAATTAGTTTTAGTGGTAGGCTCCCGATAATATCTTGGGTAATGTCAAATAAGGCTGGATTGTATTGATCTGTAGTAAATTTCCTTGTCATACTTGTACTGTATTTTTAGTGAGGTAATATCTTTAGCTGCGATCATCTCTGTATTGTTTAATAAGCACTATTAAAAATGCAAGGATAGTTAAGAAAGTTAAGAAAGTTAAGCAAATATTTAACAAATACTTAATAACTGGCTTTTGGATTCTTGAGCTTTTTGGGTCGTCCTAGACGCACCTTTGTCCCAAAAGCGATCGCACGAGGCAGCGCGCTGTTTTAAGTAATCACGTCCGATTCACCTGTGCAAATATTAGTGAATTCTTTTGCTTTCAACTTTACTTACAAATAAAGCGATCGCCCTCTTCCACTACTATATTAGTTTTCAAATAATCTCCTACTGAATTGGGAGTCATCGTGCAAAAGCGGGAAATAATAAATTGTTGTCAAAATAGGCACTAAAGGTTAGCTACTTTGACATTACAATATATTCTATTCGTTAAATTGTAATCTTAAAAGAGCCAATATCAATTATTGGCAAAACCGCAAATTTCAATTTCTTCTTGGCTAAAGGTATCTTTTAATATCTTGCGGAGAACGCGCTGAATATGAAGGTGTTTTCCCGGCTTGACCTTTGTCAGCGTCAGCAGCAACAGGTTGTTCTCCCCAAAGTTTTCTATTCCAGCTACTCGCGTAGGTTCTAGAACATCCTCTTCATCCGTCTTTAGCTGCTGTCCCACTTTCTCAACTACTCTGTACACATGATCCAAATTCGAGTCATAGGAAACGCTAACTTCCACTCTTGCATATATATACTGTTTTGAATAGTTGATAATCGATCCAATATCTCCATTCCGAACAATCTGCAATTGACCATCAGGATGGCGGACGTGAGTGGTTCGCAGTTCAATTGCCTCTACAATCCCCTCAATATTTCTCTCTTCCACTTTCCCAACTTCAACATAATCACCCACCAAGTAATAGTTTTCAAACAAAATTAAAAATCCACAAAAGACATCATTAATCAGGTTTTGTGCTCCAAGACCAACTGCTATACCCACAATTCCTGCACCTGCTAAGATAGGCGCAGGATCGATGCCAAGAAGCCTGAGTATAGTAACTCCGGCAGTGAAGTAAATGAAATATTTGGCAAAACTGCGGATTAAAGGAATCAGTGTTAGCCGTTTCTGTCGCTGTGAGTCATTGGCATCTGTAATGTTTAAGTAGAACTCATCAAGAATAAAGTAAACGACTTCAATCGAAACATTGCTAATAAAATAAACCCCAATAATCTGCACAATTGTAGAGGTATAAGCACTTATCCAAGCAATAGGTTGTATTTCTGGAACAACAAGATTTACTATGCCAACATAAAGAACGTATTCCAAACATTTTTTGAAGAGGGGAATTAAGTGGCGTAAACGCTCGTATAAACGCAGTAGATTGTTAGAACTAGAGTATTTAAGACTTAGGGCATCGAGAGTATCAACGATAGTAGCAACAGCTTTAACAATGAGTAAGCCAACTGTGACAATAATGTATATTTTTAAAGCAATGTAAAGATATTTGGGAACTACTTCTGGAAGGTAGCAAAATTTAGCGCCAAGGATAACAGAAGATGTCCAAAGAGTATGATTGATAATTCTTTTTAAGACTTTAAAAAAAGCCTCAGTACTCTCATCATTAGCCTTAATTTGATCGGCTTTCTTGGCGTAATTACAAACCCAATCTATACCTCTGTTCAAGGGTGGTATGCTAAGTTTAACCAGCATTAGCAAACTCACAGTTTTCAAGCTTGCTGTAAAGAGATTGCTCCAAAATTGTGTAGGAAGACTGCGAACGAGATTAAGTTGAAATTCCTGAACGTTTCCGCCTCGGTAAATCACCATCCCATTCACACCAATCACCGCCAGACACAGAATCACAGCAATTAAAATTAAAAGTCTGCTGATACTCCGGCTCAGGAAGGTGATATTTGTAGTTCTTCCTTGAAGCCAAGAAACTTTAGCGATCTGCCTGAATATGATGCCAATCAGCCAGTTAAACAGTGAGAAAATGAGTATTAAAAATATGACTTCACCGAGGAGAATTAATATATTATTCATCTACTGAAAGGCTCTAAAAGGCTTGAAACTCGTGCAGACAGCACTTGTGTATACACTGTAGAAGTGTTATAGAATAATAACTAATTAAGCGAACATGATATAATTAGCCGAACTTGATATCAAATATGATTGCTATATTCATGTTTAAATTTAGCAACGTCGCAAAATAAAAAATCATTCTCGGTATTTATACGAAAGGTTTATTTAGAATTTGGCTGATTACAAATAGAGCGATCGCCCTCTTCCACTGCTATATTAGTTTTCAAATAATCTTTGACTAAACTGCAACCATGAGTTAGTATATCTAGATTGAGAATACGCTGCAAGTTCCAAATAATCAGTGTGTTGTCATCACCCCCGGAAACCAAAAAAGTTCCGTCGCGGCTGATGGCAATTTTCCTAATCGCTGCGGTATGTCCTCTGAGGGTCGTTAGTTCTGTACCATCGAGTTTCCAAAGCTTGACGGTTCCATCTCCACTCCCAGAAGCAAGTATTTTGCTGTCGGGACTAAACGCCACCCCCCAAATCGCAGCTGTGTGACCTTTGAATGTTTGCAGCAACTTGCCGTCAAGTGTCCATAACTTAACGGTATTGTCGCCGCTTCCAGAAGCCACCATCTTACCGTCAGGACTAAAGGCAACTATCCATACTGCTGCCGAATGTCCTCTAAAGGTTCTGAGCAACCTACCCTCCAGCGTCCATAGCTTAACAGTACTATCGCCACTAGCTGAGGCAACTAGCCGACTGTCGGGACTAAAGGCAACTTCCCATATTTCGGCTTGATGTCCTTTAAGAATCTCTGGTAGGAGGTGGTTATTATACCATATCCGAATATTATTGTCAACATTAGCTATAGCGATCGCTTGACCATCAGGACTCAATACTGCTGCTGTCATTTTGCCATTAGGGCTTTTGTAACTAGCAGTTAATTTACCGTCTCGTCGCTTGAGTTTTACCGTATCATCATCACCAGGAAGAGCAATTAACTTGTTATCCTCACTGAAAGAAACCTGGAAGACTAATCTTTCTTCAATCAAAGTTTTGAGCAATTTGCCTTGACGACTCCAAAATTTAACAGTATTTTCGTGGCTAGCTGTGGCGATGGTAGAACTATCGGAGGCGATCGCTATTGACCAAATCCCTGCACTATGAGCTATGATACTCTTTTGGAATAGATTTTCACTCTGCCAGAGTCTAACAAGGTTTTCTGCACCCGCCGAAGCTATAAAGCTACCGTCAGGACTGAAAGTAACTCCCCAAATAGATGCACTATGTCCTCTGAGGGTTCTCAGTTCTGTACCATCAATGTCCCAAAGTTTAATAGTTTTGTCGAGACTGGCAGAGGCAATAGTCTGACCATCGGGACTAAAAGCGACTCTCGAAACTCCCGCACTATGACCTTTAAGAGTTTTATCAAGGTGATAACTGCCATCTGTGTTGTCTCGCTGCCAAAGTTTGACAGTTGTATCTTCACTCGCTGAAGCAATCGTCTGACCATCAGGACTGAAAGCTACGCCGACAACCCAAGCTGTGTTACCTTGGAGAGGTTGTAGGGGTTTGGCGTTTTGCCAGCTTGAGGTGTCTCGTTTCCAGAGTTTTACTGTCCCGTCTAGATTGGCAGCCGCAATGGTTTGATTATCAGGACTAAAAGTTACTCCCCAAAACGCAGTTTTATGACCTTGAAACGTTTTCAGCAAAGTGCCATCTCGCTTCCAGACTCTCACCGTTGTGTCCCAACTAGCAGAGGCGATAGTCTGACCATCGGGACTAAAAGCTACTCCCCAGACTGAAGCTGTGTGACCTTTGAATGTTCTAGAAATGCGCCATAATGCGTTTTTGGCATCGTGCCGCCACAGTTTAATAGTACCATCCTCACTCGCCGAGGCAAGTATCTGACCATCAGGACTAAAAGCGACTGCTCTCACTGCTCCCTGATGACCTTTGAGAGTTGCAACTAATTTACCATCACGTCGCCAAAGTTTGATTGTTCTATCCATACTGGCTGAGGCAATTAAAGAACTGTCAGGGCTGACATTTACTGCCATAACACTTGCTGTATGACCAGAAAAATGATTGTATTCATCTGCGCCATAAACTGCTTGCTCTAGTGCATCTTCAACCACAGGTGCAAGATTTGTGTTTGCTATTCCTAGCTTTTGCAGTTTGTCTTTGGCTTTGATTGCTTCTATGAGCGCATCTAATCTGCGATTTGAGGCAAACAGTCCAATAGAAGAAGATACAAGCGCTCTAATTTCGCTGCTCTTAGCTTGAGCTTCGCTTTCCTTGGTTTGACGATACAGAATGAAACTCCCTATCCCCAAACTGGTAGAGACGAGAAATCCGATACACACTACAACTAGCAAAAATCTTTGCAATCTAGCTGTCTTTTTCTCTTGTAGGAGTCGTGCTTTCTCTTCTATAAGTCGTGCTTCTACTTCTTTAGCCCGTGCTGCTTCCAATGCCGTTTGCACTTCAATGCCATCGCATTCAACGCTTGCAGCTAAAAACCGATAATCTAAATCGCCCAGACTTTTGCCCTGCGACCATTTTTGAGCATCTTTGAGTGCTTGTCCTCGCAGCAGACGCGATTCATCTTTATAAGCTGATGCCACCCAAGCATTGAATGTCTGCGAGTATGGGCGGAGATTGTCTAGTTGTCTTAATACCCACTCGGTATTGAAAACATTGCGATAGATGGGATTTTTAATTTTGAGATAACCGTTGTGTTTCTCCACTAAACCAGATAACAACAGTTCTGTCTGTTCTCGACTATCATCAATCGGGACAGGAAGATGAGGCTGAGGGAAAAACTCTTCTCCCTTGCCCCGTGCTCCCTGCTCCCTGCTCCCTGCCACCTTGCCCCCTGCTCCCTGCTCCCTGCTCCCTGCCACCTTGCCCCCTGCTCCCTGCCTAAGAGCCTTTTCTGCTTGCAACACTTGCTGATAAATACCCAACAACCGCCCTGCCCGTTGTTCGTTGAATAGTAGGCGATCTCTTATAGTACGCAGATGTTCGGGTTCGTCTTGTGATTGCCAATGTTGAATAATCCGCGTTTTTACTAATTGCTCTATCCACAATGCTTCTGTGCCTGGGGGTAGAGTAATCATTTTTGTAGTATTTTCAGAAGCAATTTCAACAATTAGATCGCAGAGTTTTTGTGTGAGAAACGGTTGTCCTCCCGTCCAATGAATAATCTCTTGCAATATTACTTGTGGTTGAGCGACTACTTCCTTTAATCCTTGAAGCAGGGGCATAGCTTCATCTAGTTGAAAGCCTTGTAACTCAATTGCTTTACCAAGGTTAAAAGGCGTGCGGCGTTTATCAGCTATAAGGTCAGAGGGACTAGCTACGCCAAATAGTGCAAATCCCAAGCGTTCAAAGTTTGGATTCTCTGGTCGCAAGTTATAGCAATGACGAATCCAAGCAAAAAAGTCGTTAATTGGGAAATTTAAACTGAGCAGACTATCAATTTCATCAATAAAGATGAAAATGCGTTCAGCTTTGCCGTTTCGTAGAGAATCGCTCTTAACATTTGACAGTAAAATTTCTTCCACAAAGAAATGTAGTTTTTGCACCGAAGAAATGCCAGCTTGCGTCTCCCACCAATGTTTAAAATTGACCTGCGATCCTAACTTGAAGCTGTAGAACAAGCTAATAATAATGCCTTTGTACCATTGATCTGGTGTAGTAACCTCAATACCCAAGCGGGTCATATCCAAGTAAACACAGCTAGAGCCTTCTTCTCGAAGACGGTGACTTGTGCGCTGTAGTAAAGATGACTTGCCCATCTGTCGAGAGTTAAAGACGTAACAAAAATCACCAGCTTTCAAACTGTTATAAAGTCTTTCGTCTGCCTGACGGATAACATATGTGGGGTCGTCACTGCGGAGACTACCACCTACTTGATATCTCATATTGAAGTGTGATTATCAAACAAGAACATAACACAATTATTTGCAATTTTAATATTATTTTAAAAAAATAAATAGTGTCCACTTTCCAGTACGATTCGATGCAATTTCTTAGTTGATTTCAGGTAAAAAAATTACTATCTTTTCCATATACAACCTTTTGGGCTGTTCTATTTCAATTCACAAACAGTATAGCAAAGTGCTGAGTGCTGAGTGCTGAGTGCTGAGTAAAAACCCAGTAATTTCAAGGTTTTGAGCAATCACCAATGTCCTAACTGCCTTGGCGGTTGCTATATCTTTGCTATTTTTACTCTTAACTTTCTTAACTTTCACAAAAAAATATTTGCTTTTTTCTTAAATGTCTTAACTTTCCTTGATATTTGTTCCTGATTAATGGAATATAGTTTGGTAAATCAAATCGTTACTGATTACGATAAATTTTCATTTATATGGCTTCTCAAAACAGAATAAATTTTACCTCACAATTTTGAGATAGTTAACGCCATTACATTTTTTATTCTTCGGAAAATGTATTGTTAAACAATTGTTGATAACTGTTTTTGAAAATAAGCACGGTAGAGTTCAAAACGTGGTAATATGCGATCGCCCTCAAAGCGAATTAATCCCAAACTTTCAAGCTTGTAAGCCTCAATAGGATTAACAGAAATGTCTTGCTTTGCTTCCATAACTTTAGCATAAGTCTTTGCTAGTCTAGGATTTTCTTGCAGTTTGAGCCAGTGTTGCCATAGATGATAGCGGTAGATGCTACCATTGGCGATCGCATCCTCTATAAGTTCTTGCAGGGTTATTTCTTGAGAACAAAGATGGTACAAACTAATTTGAATTAGTGCTGGATGTCCTCCTACCAGTGACATCAGTTGGGCAATATCTTTAGATGTACACGAACTTAAACCATATCGCCTAGCTAAATCTTCTACTTGCGGTTGGGTAAATTCGTTCAAACGAATAGATAAACCGATATTAAAAGGAGAGAGGTTAATATCCAAAGAGGCATACTCTTCTGTAGAGTAAACCATGACTAATCTTAGCTTTTGCCAGTTGGGAACATGTCGTGCTGACTCACACCACGACCGCAACAAAGCAAAAAACCCTTGACAAATGTGAGGATATTTAAAAAAACGATCAACTTCATCCAACACCAAAACTACTGGGCTTTGACATTGATTAAACAAATAGTTTTCTAAATAGAAGCCGCTACTCAAGTTAGGGCCAATTTCTTCATTCCATTCTGACTTGAGGCTGGGTTTAATACCTAATTTTGTTGCAATTTGCCAGCAAAAATGACGCAACAGCTTATTTATATCAGTTACGCATTCACCATCAAATTGGTTGCAATTCAGATTTACAGTCTGATACCCAAGCTTCTGTGCAAAGGCTAACAGCCTCAATACTAGAGAACTTTTACCCATCTGTTTCGGGCCCCTAATCCGAATCACACAGCCACTTTGAGTTACTTCTTGATAAACGTTTCTCTCTAGTGGGGGACGTTCAATGTAAAAGTAAGAATCTAGAGGTACGGGACCATCCGGGTATGACCGAAGATTTTCTATCTGTTGGGTTTGTTCGTGATGTTCTTCAACAAATGAGGTGAATTGGGAAGGTTGAGACGAATCTTCTTCTGTATGTGAACCTACAGACAATAACTCAGGTGTTTCAGCCTCATTTGCTTCATTGGCGACTGTGTAGTCTTCGCTATGTAATTCCAGATTAAAAGCGCTAAAGCAGAGTTTTACAGTTTTTTGGTCTACATTTGCGCTTAAAGACCATAATTTACTCAAAGTTCTAGAGGAAATATTAATGCGCGAGCTCAGTTGTTCTAAACTCAAATGTTCACCTTTGTTTTCTACGATCTCCACAGAAAGAATTGCTTCTTGTAACCGTTTAATTCCAATAGAAGTGAGTACAACTCCTCGTCTCCGCCTAGTTTTATTTTGTTCTGTTTTATACATATTAAAAACGAGTGTTTATTGAAAGAAGTATTGTTAAGTAGTAATTTTTACATTTACGTACGCAACTAGAACTCACTTTAGCAATCTTTGATACACTTATATTTATTTTTTATGGAATCCATTGGAACTTTAACAAATTACACTACACCATAACAACTTGATAGTAAACACTTTATGTAAATTATCTGCTTTCCCTACTTTTCCTACTTTTCCCACTTTTCCCACTTTTCTTACTTTTTCCACCTTTACTCAGTGTCTTTTACTCAGTGTTTTGATGGTTGTCTTCTCAGATTTTGCACTTATAAAATAAATGTCAAAAATACAACTACGTGTAATAGGAATTAATTTTCTATCTTAAGTCAAATAAGAGACACAACTATAGGGCTAGTATTTGATTTCTGAAAAATCTCCGTACATCTGAAGAGGCAGAAAATCGAAGATAGTGTTTCTGATGAACCACTCAAACATCCACTTCAAATGAGAGAATGTTGGAATTATATTAACAATACTCTTAGTTTTCCTGATTCTATTTTCTCTCTCTTATTTGCCAACAATGATTCAACAATTCTAATAATTTTATTTATTTTGTATAATAATATTCTTAGATATAAATCTGGAGAAATTGCTTTATATCTCAATACTTTTTCAAAAATTAAACAAATTCAGTTTCCCACGCCAGTAGAAAGTCATCAAGTGCTGGGCAAGACCTTCATCAGTATGTGTCAGTTTTTGTCGTTTAATGCTTCAAACCAAACGCCTCCTATTGATGGAGAGACATTTGTAAACCAAATTTTAGAGCGGTTTCGACAAGAACATCAGGCGCAAGCATGAGTCGCTACGTCATCAACATTCTTGCCAGCCGTTTTGGCAAACTCCTGAGACACTGTGAATTTTTGGTGGTATTGGGTTAAAAAAGAAACATGAAAATCATCAAACCGATCACTAATTGGTTAGAAACCCGCGCCAGTGCTCCTACTTATGGCGGTTGGGTACTAGCGGCAACGGCTATTTGTTTTTTTGGCGCAGGTATCAATACGATGGCTGGTTGGCTGTACGCCATTAGCGGCATCAGTTTTGCTCTTTTGGGTATAGCAGCCATCTTACCGCCGCGATCGCTCACAGGTCTATCCATCACCCGCCGTCCCATGCAACCTGTGTCAGCAGGCGACGATCTAACGGTGGAATTAGAAATCTGCAATCAGACACAGCAGCCTGTAAGCTTGTTGCAAGTTGAAGATATACTGCCCTTCGTCTTAGGGAAACCAGTACAAAAAGCAATCGAAACAATTCCTCGCCAAGGTAGTTACCGTTGGATATATTACCACCCGACTGTGCGTCGGGGTGTTTATCGCTGGCACACAGTCGAACTTGGTTCTGGTGCGCCTTTGGGATTGTTCTGGTGTCGCCGTCAGCGTGATTGTGCTGCCACAGCGATCGTCTATCCTACAGTGTTACCCTTGGCTACCTGCCCCCTAGTGGATGAAATGGGGCGAGAAGAGAGCAAAAGGGTCGATCTTCGTGGTAGACCCTTGCAAACAGCAACAACGGGGCTGGTGCGATCGCTCCGTCCTTATCGTTTAGGAGATCCTACTCGCTTGATTCACTGGCGGACTAGTGCCCGCTATGGCGAATTAAGGGTGCGAGAGTTAGAAATGGTCACAGGTGGACAAGAAATAGTTATTGCCCTTGACAGTGCTAGCAATTGGGAAGAAGAAAACTTTGAACAAGCAGTAATTGCCGCAGCATCTCTGTACTTTTATGCACAGCAACAACAATTACAAGTGCAACTGTGGACAGCATCAACAAATTTAATCAAAGGCGATGTCTACGGCAAGCCCGGAGGTCTACGTTTTGTTCTAGAAACCTTAGCAGCAACCAGAGCATTAGAAGATGCCAGTTCAGTAGTTCCTAAAAGTTATCCTTTAATTTGGCTGACTCAAAACCCTCTGAGCCTTGCTACTCTTCCTCAAGGCAGTCGCTGGGTTTTGTGGTCAAATATTTCTTCACCAGCAGAACCAGAGGTAATTAATTGGGAACACCCTGGTATAGTTTTACAAAGCGATCGCCCACTGCAACCCCAACTACAAAAAACATTACATTTATAAATCAATTCAAATTTTATAATTTCAAAGGCTGCTAACAAGTTAAGCCTCTGCGATTTCTGGGGTTTTCTCTGATCCCAGTACACCGGATATATCAGCCTTTGAGCAAAGGTTAAGATAATTTGAGCAGGTAAGATTGGGGAAATACACCCAGTAATCCCTTAGTGAGGCTGAGGTACAATGCAAAGAAATATTTAAATTATGAGCGACATGATCACATCAGAACATAACACAAAATCCAGCGATAGAAGCCTAGAGGCAATGCGGCATTTTTCCGAACAATACGCCAAGCGTACTGGAACATACTTCTGTTCTGAACCTTCTGTCACCGCAGTTGTGATTGAAGGACTAGCCAAACATAAAGACGATCTGGGTGCGCCTTTATGTCCTTGTCGCCATTACGAAGATAAAGAAGCTGAGATTCACGCTACATATTGGAACTGTCCTTGTGTGCCAATGAGAGAACGCAAAGAGTGCCATTGCATGTTATTTCTCACCCCTGACAACGAGTTTGCTGGAGAAAAACAAGAAATCTCTCTGGAAACAATCAAAGAAACTCGAGATAGTATGGGATGAGCGAAATTATCCCCCAAGAGTTTTGGCAAGGTGTAGAACAGTTCAATTCTGGACAGTTCTACGCTTGCCATGACACTTTAGAGGCTTTGTGGATTGAAGCTGGCGAACCGGAAAAAACCTTTTATCAAGGAATTCTCCAAATTGCTGTGGCACTGTATCATTTGGAAAATCGCAACTGGCGAGGTGCTGTAATTCTATTGGGAGAAGGCAGCAATCGGCTACGCCGTTACCCATCTAGTTATAGCGGCGTTGACGTAGATGAGCTATTGAGTCAGAGCGCAGTGTTGTTGACGACATTACAACAAATAGGGCAAGACTTGATTACTGCTGGCAATCTGGGTGAAAATCAAGTCTTATCTTTGCCTAAAATTGTGCTAACAACTGATTAGACATCTGGTGAAATTATTGCGTTGTCCGAAATCCCTGGTAGGCACAATTCATTTAGCCAAAAGTCTCCCGTACCAATACGTGGAAGCAAGCTACGGATAGCGTCTCCGTTAAAAGAAGAGTATTGTGCTTACGTCATTTTCACTTCTTATGTCAATTACCTGAAACCTTGAGGTTGGGGGTAACGTCACTATTTCAGCCAGTAGTTATCGGAAATCACTCCAGATTGGATATTTCATATCTGGATAAAGTACTTGAGATAATTAGAATGCAAGCTGAAATCCTAAATCCCCAATTGCTATGATGCTCTGCTATCAATTGCCCTTATCCCAGATACGTCGCTTTGGATTAGCTTTAATGCTGCCAGCTGCACTTTTGGGCGCTTTTGCCTTCCCTACCCAAGTGCAAACCGCTACTGCACAAACATCTCAGGCAAATCGCCCCCTCACTATCCGTGCTGATGTGCAAGAATATGACGCGAAAAATCAAGTAATTACTGCTCGCGGTAATGTGCAAATGTTGTATCCGGCTCGCCAACTTCAGGCAACATCTGCCCAAGCACAGTATTTTAGTAAAGAACGCCGAATTGATTTTAGTGGCAACGTCTATATTTTGCAACAGG
The DNA here is from genome assembly GCF_034531255.1 of Nostoc sp. ChiQUE01b. Classification (NCBI taxonomy): domain Bacteria; kingdom Bacillati; phylum Cyanobacteriota; class Cyanophyceae; order Nostocales; family Nostocaceae; genus Nostoc; species Nostoc sp. ChiQUE01b. Next base: position 133,104 of record NZ_JAVRBM010000012.1, read on the forward strand.
GCGGTAACAGTATTCGGGCGGAGAAAGTAACCTATTTAATTGATGAAGGGCGATTTGTTGCTTTACCCCAATCCAACCGTCAAGTAGAGTCTATCTACATGGTGCAGGAATCAGATAATAATGGACAAACTGCGACACCTGCCCCAAAGACACCACCTTTGAAGCCTTCTAATTAGCATTTACCACCAAGAAAGGATGCTTCCAGAGTGAAAATTGTTTTAGAGAATATTCACAAATCTTACGGCAAGCGAGTAATTGTCAATCGTGTCAACCTTTCTGTTGCTCAGGGCGAAGTCGTTGGTTTACTAGGCCCTAATGGGGCTGGTAAAACGACGACCTTTTACATTGCTACAGGTTTAGAAAAACCCAATCTAGGAAAAGTCTGGCTGGGTAATGTAGAGGTGACGGGAATGGCAATGCATGAAAGGGCACGACTGGGTATTGGCTATTTAGCACAAGAAGCAAGTGTTTTTCGCCAACTCTCGGTAGAGGATAATATTCTGTTAGTGTTAGAGCAAACTAATGTGCCACGATGGGAGTGGTCAAGGCGACTCAGAACTTTATTGCGGGAGTTTCGGTTGGAAAAATTAGCTAAAAGTAAAGGAATTCAACTTTCTGGTGGTGAGCGACGGCGGACAGAATTAGCAAGGTCTTTAGCTGCTGGACGAGAAGGGCCAAAATTTTTACTTTTGGATGAACCATTTGCGGGAGTAGATCCGATCGCAGTCTCAGAAATTCAGCAAATCGTAGCACAACTGCGCGATCGCGGTATGGGAATCTTAATTACAGATCATAATGTCCGTGAAACCCTAGCGATCACTGATCGTGCCTACATCATGCGTGAGGGACAAATTCTCGCTTTTGGCGCTGCTGACGAACTCTACAGCAATCCCCTCGTGCGGCAATATTATTTAGGGGATAATTTTCAAGTCTAAATTAATAATTATTTAGTTAATAATTTCAAAAGATATTTTGATTTTTGATTCTTCAGCATGAATATAGCAATCCGATTTGATTCGGTGAATTACTCGTAAAGACCAGGGACTGGGGACTGGGGACTGGGAAGAAGGAATAAAGGTGTACCTAGCTCCCTTAAAAATCAAATATGAGTCCTATATATGAATTCATTTTAGTTCTGCTTTCTTAGCTATTGAGAATTAAACTTTGATAGTGAATAAACTAGATACAGCAGTTTGCAATTAAGTGAGGTTGAGAGCCTAAACTTCAAGACCAGATATAAAGACTATTTTTCTTCTGCCCCCTGCCTCCTGCCCCCTGCTGTATGCTTTGCCAGGGTTGCCAATATCTAAATTTTCAAGTTGCTTATGATATCAAAGAAGCTCACGTCTTTCAACAGTCTGTATTCGCTACTGCCTTTTACAATCATGGATCGCTACCTTGCTAGCGAATTGTTAGCGCCGTTTTTCTTTGGTGTCGGAGCTTTTTCATCAATTGGCGTCACTATTGATGCTGTATTCGATCTCGTCAGAAAAATTGTCGAATCTGGGCTACCTATAGACATTGCTATTCAAGTTTTTTTGTTAAAATTTCCCAATTTTATTGTTTTAGCTTTCCCCATGTCTACGCTGCTGGCTACTTTGATGACCTATAGTCGTCTTTCTAGCGAGAGCGAACTAATTGCCCTGCGTGGTTGTGGCGTCAGTGTCTATCGCATGGTGCTAACTGCTGTGATGTTAAGTCTTGTGGTTACAGGAATGACATTTGTGTTTAACGAAGAAATTGCACCAGCAGCAAATTATCAAGCGGCGATGACTTTAGAGAAAGCCCTGAAATCAGACAAGCCAACTTTTAAACAGCAAAATATTTTCTATCCTGAATACCAGGATGTTGTCCAGCCGGATGGCTCTAAGAATCGGATATTGACACGCTTGTTTTACGCCGACCAATTTGATGGTAAGCGGATGACAGGGTTGACGATTATAGATCGCTCAACAAAAAATCTGAATCAAATTGTGGTATCAGAATCTGCCCAGTGGAATCCTTCTCAAAATGTCTGGGATTTTTACAACGGTACAATCTATTTTGTTGCTGCCGATCGCTCTTATCGTAACATCGTCAAATTTGAACACCAACAACTGCAACTACCGCGCACGCCATTAAGTCTGGCAGAAAAAAGCCGGGATTATGGTGAAATGAATATTTCTGAAGCACTAAATCAACTAGAAGTGGAAAATCTTGGTGGCGATCGCCAAAAAATTCGTAAACTTGAAGTGCGGATTCAACAAAAAATCTCTTTGCCCTTTGTATGCGTGGTTTTTGGCTTGGTAGGTGCAGCGATGGGAAGCATCCCCCAGCGAACGGGGAGAGGTACAAGCTTTGGAATTAGTGTCCTAGTTATATTTTCGTACTACTTAATTTTCTTTATTAGTGGGGCGATCGCACAAGCCGGTGTCCTCTCTCCCTTTATGGGGGCTTGGTTGCCCAACTTTCTTTTTTTGGGAATAGGTTTATTCTTATTGATGCGAGTTGCTAAACGATGAGGGGGATGAGGGGGATAATAATTATTCGCTTACTCCCCCATCTCCCCCTGCTCCCTCATCTCCCCTTACTCCCCCTGCTCTCTTCATTCCCCCACTTCAATTACGGGTGATAGTTTCGACATTCTGGTGCATCAGGGTTTTCCTTGCAGTATTCTTCAAAAGAAACTTTAGCTGATATCATACCCTCAGCTTTCTGATGAGCTGCTTCTGCCTGAAGTTCTTCTACCTCATCCCAGGCAGCTGCACAGGGTTTAGAATAAGCACCTTGTTCAGTGCAAATAGCACGAGCCTGCTGAATTGCTTTTTGAATTCTCTCCTCCAGCAGTAGCGCTTTTGGCGCTTCCACAAAGTCGCTTTTGGTCAAAATGTCGGTAATCGAGATGATGCCCAACAGCTTACCTTGAATAACAGGTGCTCGATGAATACCAGTGTTAGCAAATAACCGCGCTACATATTCCACACCCAAATCAGGATTAACCACAATGCAAGGCTTGCTCATAATTTCGTAAACCCGCACTTGCTTTGGATCTTTACCGTAGGCTGTTATCTTATAGACAATATCCGTTTCTGTGACAATGCCATAAGCATCATTGTCATAGCGACGATCCACAACCAGCGCCCGCAATCTTTTATCCTTCATCAGCCCCACCGCTTCAGCAACAGTTGCCGAACCGCGAATGGTAACTACGTCTTTGGTCATGATATCTTCAGCTTTCATCATTGTTGTAGTCTCCTGGTTAATAGTCCGGTGCAGCACAGCGCCCTCATGGACGTATCGAAGCATTGCAACGCACAATTGGCTAACTAGAAAGTAAAAAAAGTTGAACTTTTGCCCAGCTACAACAATAAATTAGACCAGTTGTCAACTCTTGATGTTATCCAATGTAACCAATGCCCAAAAACTAAGCATAAAACTCTCTTACTGAATCTGGCGTGACTTCGGTAGCGTTCGCTGCCATCCAAAGTATTTCTGACTGCGGTAACGCAACCACACCCGCAAAACTTGGGGAATTTGATCTTTTTGTTCAGTTCTGAGTAAAGAAGTCAGATTCCCAACTTCTTTACTCAGCACTACTACCCCAGTCTCTAGTACAACACGGCGTAAATAAACTACCCCTGACGCTCGTTCGCCCTTGGCGTATCCCCTTGGGAGAAGACTCGCTTGCCGCCGGCGCTAACGGGTGACGCTCTCTACGAGACGCACTCGCGTTCGCAGGCTCGCTCTAAGCGAAGCCATACCGAAGGCGTTGCCTCTCGTTCGCGTTAGCGTCTCTGAAAGAGAAGAGAAGGCTTTTACGCTGCGCTAACGGCAGTTCCTCATGGGGAGCCAGTGCGTTGGGCGGCTGTGCCGACTTGTTCGCGCAGCGTCTCCCCTTGGGAGAAGCAACTGGCGTGGAAACCCCCTCTTCTGCGGACTGCCTCACCATTCCAAATCAATAAAACGCTTATGCTGTATACCTGTTTGACCTTTGACTTTTGACTTCCGCCTTGCAGTACTAGTCCCCATCAGCCTAACCAATTAATTTTTGCCAGCTAGCAGGCCCGATAATTCCATCGGTATCTAAACCATTTTGCTTTTGAAAGTTTTTAACTACAACCTCTGTTTGCGGGCCGTAGACGCCATCATTGTCAACACCTAAACGGTATTGTAAGTATCTGACAACTGCACCACCGGCATGGTTTGGTCTGATAATTCGTTTTGCCAAAATTAGATTTATGGCATTCCATGTAGTGTCGTCAGCAATTCCAGTCGGCTGAACTCCGACAATAGTCTGAAATTTTTCTATAGCAGATTTGGTGTTAGCTCCCGTAAAGCCATCTTCCACTAAAGCCTTACCATTTTTATCGGTTATTTTTACTCTATTTAAGGATTTTTGCAGTCTGAGAATAGTCGCATCTATGTTTTCCTCTTCATCTGGTACAGGGTTAACAGGGGCGCTTGCCACTTTACCAGTTAAGCCTTTGACGATCGCATTGGCCATTGCTTCAGGATTAAAAAGATTCATATCTTTTTGCGAATCGATGAAGCAACATTCTATCAAGATAGCAGGCATATCTGTATTTTTCAGAACATACAAGTGCGAACCACTCTTAACGCCACGATTAAAAAATCCTAACTTGACAATTTCATCTAATACAGGCTTGGCGATTTTTCTCCCATTTTCACTAGTTGCAAATACTTCTGTGCCATTAGCTTGTCTGTTAAAAGCATTAAAATGAATTGAAACAAAAATATCTACTCTACTCGCATTAGCTGTAGAACATCTTTTTGACAGTGAGTCACGGACTGTACTAGCACTACTTGGTTTACATACTACAACTTCATTTCCTAAAGCTCTTAATTTGGCTATAACTCTATTACCTACATCTAGAGTTAAATTATCCTCAACTTTGATTCCTCTGGCTCCTGTGTCTGGTGGACAATTATGCCCGCTATCAATTCCAAATTTCATTTTCTTTCTACTCCTTAAATCCTTGTTAGAATACTTGAAACTTCTTTAGGCTTTTAATAACAATTTCCATTAATCATTTCGTCACAGTGCTTTTTAGCAATTGGTAATTAGGATATGTATGAGTCATTACTATTCTAATATAGATAATCAGTCTATAAGCAAACTTAATTATTACATTTTATCTAATAAGTTTTGGTTTTTAAATCATTTATTATAACAGAAAAGCAAAATTAGCAATATTTATCAGGATTGTAAAGAATTCAATTATTTTTGCCATAACTAGAAATGCAGCAACTGCAACTATTCTTCAGACAATAACTACTTGACAAATATGCTTAGTTAAATGCTCAGGACTGAAAGCAGTACCTGATATGAACGTGTACTTTTAACCCTGCAAAGCTGTTACAGAATTTACCCTTGGCATCGCCATACCTGACTATCTATTGCTAAATACTGTACAAGCGTGATTTTTTGGAAAGATTGCTAACAAATATTATCAATCTAACTTGTATAAGGTTGAGGAAATAGTGATAATTAATCTCAATAAGTTTTAGTTTGATTAATCATGACCATTATTATTTCAGCACAAGCGCAAGATGAACTCTTTGAAAAAATTGACGGAACCCCACAAAGTAACGATCCTGATGATGAGTTAGATATTACCTGCAAGTATCCCCAGGCATCGGGAGAAGGACATTATCGACGAGTTAAATTACGGCAAAGCTTGGTGTTGGACATTCACAGCCATCAGCACTGTGACAATCTGATCATAAAACGCATTGACCATCCACATCCCCTAGAGTTTTGGTTTATGCTTTCAGGACACTGGAGGGAAAGCTCTCCTTGGGCAGTTAATGAGACGAAAGCCGGACAGTACGGTTTTCACGGCAGTGGCATGATTGTTAAAGGAGAAGATGAGTTTTTTGAGGGATGGCAACTTTCGATGAGTGTGACTTTTGAACCAGAATTGTTGCAGTCCTTCATCGGCAATTCTTCCGGGGAAATACCAAAAGCATTACAACATTTAGTGCGTGAGCCTAACCAACCCCTCCACTTTCGCTCCAACCTCATGACTCCGATGATGCAATATAATGTGCAGCGTATATTGCATTGTCCTTATCAGGGTATCATCAAGCGCACGTACCTGGAAGGCAAAGCGCTGGAACTATTAGCACTGCTGCTGGAACAAGAAGCAGAAATTCAGATGGGAAGCCGGACACCCAAGCCGCTAAAGCCGGGAACATTAGAGCGGATTCTCTATGCCAGAGATTTGCTATTGCAACAGCTAGACAATCCACCTTCTACCGCAGAACTGGCACGCCTAGTCAAACTCAATGAGTATGCACTCAAGCGCGGGTTTCTACAGGTATTTGGCAAACCCTTGTTTGCTTATCTCCACGATTACCGCTTAGAACAGGCACGTCAATTGCTGGAAACCGGGGAAATGAAGGTGAGTGAAGTTGCTAAAGAAATCGGCTTCGCCAGTCGGAATCACTTTGCTGCTGCTTTTAGGAAAAAATTTGGTGTCAACCCTAAAGAGTACTTGATGCAACGCAAACACTACTTATAGCGACCAAAAAAAACTCCCGCTAGCGACCAAAACAGCTTTCTCATGGCACTAGATTACTGATAGTGTTTGTTGAGAAGAATTCTTGTTTGGGTTTGGTGTGGGGTAACGAGTGAAACAAAAGCTGTTGTTGAAGATTTTATTAATAACGAGTTCTGTTTGGCTTTGGGGTGCAATCAGCGCAATTGCTACTGAAGTACCAAAGCAAGAGGTACAGAGTAAATCTGTGGCATCAGTACTACGCAATTCTAGGTCAATTAGGGAGATTCGCCAACTCAGTGAGATAGAGCGTCCGATTACCAGCGCTCAAATGCTGGTACAGTCACCAACACCAAGCGCAGGAAGAGCAACTCAAGTTGTACCAATAACATCCGTTAAAGCCAATCCCACCGATAAAGGTGTGGAAGTAATTTTAGAGACCCCGCTTGGGACTCAACTGCAAGTCACAAATCGCAGTACAGGCAATAATTTTATTGCAGATGTATCTGGTGGGCAGTTGCGTTTACCGTCGGGCGAGGCTTTTACATTTCGTTCGGAAAAACCTCTTGCGGAAATTGCTGAGATAACAGTAACGAATATTGATGCAAATACTGTGCGCGTGACGGTGGTAGGTGAGAAGGCTTTGCCCACAGTTGAGTTATTTGATGATAATGTTGGGCTGGTTTTTGGGGTAGCATCTGCTGCAACGGCGACACAGCCACCGCAGCCACCCCAAACGCCTGCTAGTGAGACACCCCAAGAGGAACCAGCAGCACAGCAGGATAAGCCGATTGAGTTGGTGGTGACGGGTGAGCAAGATAGGTATAACGTACCAGATGCGTCAACTGCAACGCGGACAGATACACCCTTACGCGACATTCCCCAATCGATTCAAGTTATACCCCGGCAGGTGCTAGAAGATCGCAGGCCAAGAAACTTGAATGAGGCTGTAGAAACAGTCAGTGGCGTAGTTGATGGTTCAACCTTCATGGGTTCGCCTGGCGGAGGCAGAGTCATCAGAGGATTCTTTGCGGAAGGAAATTTCCGAAACGGCTTTCGACAAGGTAATTTTAACACCTTGACACCCATTGGGACGATTGAGCAAGTGGAAGTTCTCAAAGGGCCTGCCTCGGTTCTATTCGGTGCTTTAGAACCTGGTGGGATCATCAACACTGTCACTCGGCAACCCCTGAGTGAACCCTATTACAAACTTGCATTTGAGGCGGGAAGTTATGGATATTATCAGCCCAGTATCGATTTCTCAGGCCCCTTAAATACGGATAAAACCCTGCTTTACCGCTTGATTGCTGGCTATCAAGGGTCAAACTATTTTCAAGAGTTTGTCAACACCAACCTGACCACGATCGCACCTTCAATTACCTGGAAATTAGGCGATCAAACAGAACTGAATGTCTACTATGAATACATTCACTATTTTGCAAATCCTACTAGAAGTTTTGTTACGGTCAAGAGCGATGGTAGCTTGACACCTCGGAGCCTCTACACTGGCTATCCTGATTTCTACTTGTTCGATATCTATAATCATAAAATTGGCTACACGCTAAAGCATGAACTTAGCGACAACTGGCAGATTCGTAATAATGTTACTGTAACGCTTACTAGTTATACCCGAAACGAATCTTCTCCCAGCAACATCGTGGACGATCGCTTCCTAACCGACTATGACACTTTTGAGAGTGAGAATACAGAAGACAACTATTTTGGACAAATCGACTTGCTTGGGAAGTTTAATACCGGATCGATTTCACATCAACTTCTACTGGGCTTTGATTTCAACCGTAATGTCGGATATTTTATAGGTACTCAACCTGTAACAAATCTACCTAATCTAGATATTTTGAACCCAAACTACGATGTTCCAAGACCCGAATTTGTTCCGTTCTTTAGGAATCTGAACACGATTCAATCTTACGGGGTCTACCTTCAAGATCAGATCGCGTTTAGCGATAACCTGAAACTCCTGATTGGTGGTCGTTATGATTGGGTGTCAAATGAAGCTGAAACAGTCGGAAATGCAACTGATGAGCCAGTCCAAAAGGATAGTGCCTTCAGTCCCCGGATTGGCTTGGTGTATCAACCCAGCAAAACGGTTTCTCTCTATGCCAGTTACAGTAGCTCTTTTCTCCAAACCACAGGATTCAACCCGGAAGGCATCAACTTGACTGCGGAAGCATTTGAACCGACGAGGGGAACCCAATATGAAGTCGGTGTCAAAACAGATTTTCTAGACGGCAAGCTTTCGGCAACTTTAGCCGCTTATCAACTCACCAAGACAAATGTTCTAACCACCGATCCGAATAACCGGCTATTGTCCGTTCAGACCGGGGAGCAACAGAGTCGAGGGATTGAGTTGGATATAGCAGGTGAGATTTTGCCAGGGCTGAATGTAATTGCATCCTATGCCTATACCAATGGAGAAGTTACTAAGGATAATGACATTACTATTGTGGGTAATCGATTGGAAGACGTGCCAGAGCATCAAGCGAGCCTTTGGACAACATATAAGATTCAGACGGGCGATTTCAAAGGGTTGGGATTTGGACTGGGGCTGTTTTATGTGGGTGAAAAGCAAGGCGATTTGGCGAACTCGTTTACACTCCGAGATTACTTCCGTACTGATGCGGCGCTTTACTATCACAAAGATGGTTTTAATGCAGCGATCAATATCCGTAATCTATTTGATATAGACTATGCAAACTTCGCCTACGGTAGAACCTCTGCTCAAAGAGATGCGCCCTTGACAATTGTTGGTTCCATCAGTTGGGAGTTTTAAGCTGGCTTTGTTGCTCTTTGCTTCTTTAGTGGTTCTAGCAGAACATCTTGGAGAAGGTCGAATTCTCAGGAGTGACCGAGACAATGCAAGGATTTTAGATTTTGGATTTTGGATTAAATCTAAATCTAGAATCCAAAAAACGGTTTCAAGCCTCTCTGTTTACGGAGAAAAAAACAAAAATTTTCAATATTTAAGCCTCTTCTTTATAAGGAGAGGTTAATCCACGCATACGCTCTCTACGAGACGCGCTCTTGACGCAGACTCGCTAACGCTTCGCTATCGTCAATCCAAAATCTAAAATCGAGTGACAGGCGAGATTTTTCGATATATCGGTGGCAGAACAGCCATCAGTTTAGTAATTTGATGTTTTCAAATAGTTAACAATTAGTTTCAGGAATCTTGAAATGATGAAACGATTTTCTCAGGTTTGTTTGGTTGCGTTGGCTATTTTTGCTTTTCCCTATCAATATACCCAAGCGATTGAGACTCAGATTCTTTCTCCTAATGCTTACAAAGTTCCTTATTTGGGATATGACGGCGTTTTTTATCTGAATACGGAAAGTAATAGTTCCATTAAAGACCCGCGCAATCCCAAACGGATTGTGATTAAAAAAATGGAGGAGTTTAGCTTTTACAAAGATAGCGAGGGAAAAACACCTATTGCCCGCAACTGTCATTATGCATATGTGGGGGCTGTAGGTGATTCCAAGTTTTACCCAGAATACAAAACAGCTGTCTGGGATTTATTTGAATTAGAAAAAGATGAAAGTAAAGACCCCGCTTGTAACCAGTTCAAGTATCTGACTTTCCAAGTTCCCCACGGTGAGCCAAGTCACATGCACTTTCGCTATGGAGATGAAAAAACGAGCTTTCAAATGCTGGTGAACATGAGTAATGATGCGGAAGATAAGGCAAAATTCAATCCTTGGTGGACTACTTATTGCGGTGGTGGTAAAACTAGCTGCGGTAAGGACGAGTAGTATCATCTTGTCACTTACGGCGATCGCTTGCTGATAAAATAGCGATCGCAGTAAGTTATTGGAGTTAATCGGCTAAGTACAGAGCAAGCACTGATTGCCTTTCCTTTTGACCTGAATCTGTAGGTAGATATTTAACACTCAGCCTGAAAGCACGTTTAAAATTTAAGTAAAGAAATATTTCGTAGCTTACAGGCATGAAACGCATCGTCTTGATTGCTGGGTTTGAATCATTCAACGCTGACTTGTACAGAAAAGCAGCCTTTTTGGCTAACTCTCGCTGTCCTGAGTTGGATATTCGGGTATTTAGCGATCGCGATCTTACCAACAAACGCACTGAGGTAGAAACAGCACTTGATGGCGCTGATGTGTTTTTCGGTAGCCTACTATTTGATTATGACCAAGTTGTGTGGTTGCGCGATCGCATTGCCCAAATTCCTATTCGCCTAGTCTTTGAGTCAGCCTTGGAATTGATGAGTTTAACCAAGTTGGGTGACTTTGCCATTGGCGACAAGCCCAAAGGAATGCCCAAACCAGTTAAATTCATCCTCGACAAATTTAGCAACGGACGAGAAGAAGACAAACTCGCTGGTTACATCAGCTTCTTAAAAATTGGCCCGAAACTCCTCAAATACGTACCAGTACAAAAAGTCCAAGACTTACGCAACTGGTTAATTATCTATGGTTACTGGAATGCTGGCGGTTCAGAAAACGTCGCTTCATTATTCTGGACACTAGCAGAAAAATACTTAAGTTTAAAAGTCGGCGACATTCCCCCGCTAGTCGAAACCCCCAACATCGGATTACTCCATCCCGACTATCCAGGGTTTTTTGAATCACCCCGCGAATATTTAGAATGGTATAAAACCCATTGTAGAGACGCGATGAATCGCGTCTCCCCAGTTATCGGAATTCTCCTCTACCGAAAACACGTCATCACCAAACAACCCTACATTCCCCAACTAATTCGCAGTTTTGAATCAGCCGGCTTAACTCCTTTACCCATCTTCATCAATGGCGTAGAAGGACACGTGGCGGTACGAGATTTAATGACAACCGATTATGAAATTCAGCAACGACAATTAGGTAATATAGAAACTCCCTCACTATCAAGTGAAGCAGTAAAAGTGGATGCGATCGCTTCGACAATTGGCTTTCCTTTAGTGGGTGGCCCGGCTGGTTCAATGGAAGCTGGCCGTCAAATAGAAGTAGCAAAACGTATCCTCACCGCCAAGAATGTACCTTATATCGTTGCTGCACCACTATTAATTCAAGATATTTACTCATGGACGCGCCAAGGTGTCGGCGGATTGCAAAGTGTAGTGTTGTACGCATTACCAGAATTGGATGGGGCTATTGATACTGTTCCCCTTGGTGGTTTGGTAGGCGAAAATATTTATCTGGTTCCCGAACGGGTGGAGCGATTAATTGGTAGGGTGAAAAGTTGGGTGGCTTTACGGCAAAAACCTGCATCGGAACGCAAGATTGCCATTATATTATATGGATTTCCTCCAGGTTATGGTGCTGTGGGGACAGCTGCATTATTAAATGTGCCGCGTAGCTTGCTGAAGTTTCTCCACGCACTCAAAGAACAAGGTTATACCGTGGGAGATTTACCGGAAGATGGGGAAGAATTGATTCGCTGGGTGAAAGAAGCGGATGAAACTTTTGATGATACAAAAAATATCCCTGCGTCCGTTAGCGCCCATACCCTAGAAAAATGGTTGGGATATCTGCAAACTTCCCGCATCGAAAAACAATGGAAATCTCTCACGGGAACTGGAATTAAAACTTATGGCGACGATTTTCAAATTGGCGGTGTGCAATTAGGAAATGTGTGGATAGGTGTACAACCACCTTTAGGTATACAAGGCGACCCGATGCGCTTAATGTTTGAACGAGATTTAACGCCGCATCCCCAATATGCTGCTTATTATAAATGGTTGCAAAATGAGTTTCAAGCTGATGCTTTAGTTCACTTTGGAATGCATGGAACGGTGGAATGGTTGCCTGGTTCTCCGTTGGGTAATACGGGTTATTCTTGGTCGGATATTTTGTTAGGAAATTTGCCTAATCTATATATATATGCGGCGAATAATCCGTCTGAATCGATGTTGGCAAAACGTCGCGGTTATGGTGTGTTGATTTCTCACAATGTACCACCTTATGGGCGTGCAGGTTTGTATAAGGAGTTGGTGGCGTTGCGTGATTTGATTTCAGAGTATCGTGAAGATCCACAAAAGAATTATGTCTTAAAGGAAGGAATTTGTAAAAAAATTGTAGACTCTGGTTTAGATGCCGATTGTCCCTTTGAGGATGCTAAACGGTTAGGAATTGCGTTTACTCCTGAAAATGTGCGGATGTTTAGCAGTCATGCTTTTGATGCTTATTTGGTGGAGTTGTATGGATATTTGCAAGTTTTAGAAAATCGGTTGTTTTCTTCTGGGTTGCATACTTTGGGGGAAGCACCGAATGAAGAGGAGTTAGCTTCTTATTTGGAGGCTTATTTTGGGGAAGAGGAAGGAATAAACGAAGAAAGAGAAGAAGAGGAAAGACTAATAAGGAATTTGTTAATGCAATCTACAGATGAGTTAACAAATTTGTTAAGAGGGTTGAATGGGGAGTATATTCCGCCTGCGCCTGGTGGGGATTTGTTGCGGGATGGGGCTGGTGTTTTGCCGACGGGGAGGAATATTCATGCTTTAGATCCTTATCGGATGCCTTCGCCTGCGGCGTATGAACGGGGACGGGAAATTGCTCAAAAAATTATTGTCCAGCATTTGGATGAATATGGGAAATATCCTGAAACGGTGGCGGTGATGCTTTGGGGATTGGATGCGATTAAAACTAAGGGTGAATCTTTGGGGATTCTGTTGGAGTTGGTGGGGGCTGAACCTGTTAAGGAAGGAACTGGTAGAATTGTTCGTTATGAGTTGAAGCCGTTGGCGGAGGTTGGACATCCCCGCATTGATGTGTTGGGTAATTTGTCTGGAATTTTTCGAGATAGTTTTGTGAATATTATTGAATTGTTGGATGATTTATTTCAACGGGCGGCTGATGCTGATGAACCGGAAGATCGGAATTTTATTAGGAAACATGCTTTAGCTTTAAAAGCCCAAGGTGTGGAAAATGCATCGGCGAGATTGTTTTCTAACCCGGCGGGTGATTTTGGTTCTTTGGTGAATGATAGAGTTGTAGATGGTAACTGGGAATCTGCGGAGGAGTTGGGGAATACTTGGCAAAGTCGCAATGTATTCAGCTACGGGAGAGAAGATAAAGGTCAAGCTAGACCGGAAGTTTTGAATACTTTGTTAAAAACTAGCGATCGCATTGTTCAAGAAATCGATTCGGTAGAATATGGTTTAACTGATATTCAAGAATATTACGCCAATACTGGCGGTTTGAAAAGGGCGGCAGAAAAGCAAGGCGGGAAGAAGGTAACTACCAGCTTTGTGGAAAGTTTCTCGAAAGATACTACGCCACGCAAGTTAGATGATTTGCTCAGAATGGAGTACCGCACTAAGTTGGTAAATCCCAAATGGGCGCAAGCGATGGCGAATCAAGGTTCTGGTGGTGCTTTTGAAATTTCCCAACGGATGACGGCGTTGATTGGTTGGGGTGGTACTGCCGATTTTAGCGATGATTGGGTTTATGACCAAGCCGCAGATACTTATGCGTTAGATGCAGAGATGGCGGATAAATTGCGCAAAGCAAATCCTGAAGCTTTTCGCAATATTTTAGGGAGAATGTTGGAGGCGCATGGGCGCGGTTTCTGGGAAGCTGATGCTGATAAGTTGGATAAGTTGCGGCAATTGTATGAGTTAACAGATGAAGAGTTAGAGGGTGTGACGGTTTAAGAAAACATCAAAAATGCGATCGCTTTTAACCAGCGCCCTTCTTAATACCAGGCTTACAGAAATTAGAGTAGGATAGCTGTGCTATCCTACTCTAATTTTTAAAGGGTCTGACCTGCTTGAACAAGTTTTAGCATTTCAACATCGCATTTTGCCAACAGAGTCAATTGAGTAATATAACTTCAAACCAACTTGCAATGTCAATCCAGTAGAGTGCGTTAGCCTTTAGCGTTACGCACCGAATCCTTAAGAATGGTGCGTTACGCAAAACGCTAACGCAACTACAAATACCTAATTTTGTTCAAAAATCAAATCGGATTTCTATATTTACAGCTCAAAAACCCCAAACCAAGTACCATTGCCGTATCCTACATTAACTAAGTCGTATCCTTGATTCCACCTGTCCTGAATAGCAGCTGTAAAATCACTAAGATTATCTCTGGAGCTATAAGCACTCGTACCTGGTGTGTCTTGAAAAACCCCAAACCAAGTACCATTGCCGTATTCAACATCAACTAAGTCGTATCCTTGATTCCACCTGTCCTGAATAGCAGTTGTAAAATCACTAAAATTATCTCTGGAGCTATAAGCGTTACCACCTGGTTTGTCTTGAAAAACCCCAAACCAAGTACCATTGCCGTATTCAACATCAACTAAGTCGTATCCTTCATTGTACCTGCTCTGAATAACAGTTGTAAAATCACTAAAATTATCTCTGGAGCTATAAGCGCTACCATCTGGTGTGTCTTGAAAAACCCCAAACCAAGTACCATCGCCGTATTCAACATCAACTAAGTCGTATCCTTGATTCCACCTGTCCTGAATAGCAGTTGTAAAATCACTAAAATTATCTCTGGAGCTATAAGCGTTACCACCTGGTTTGTCTTGAAAAACTCCAAACCAAGTACCATCGCCGTATTCAACATCAACTAAGTCGTATCCTTCATCGTACCTGCTCTGAATAGCAGTTGTGAAATCACTAAAATTTGCGTTGTAACTGTAAGCGTTCGTAACCATAACTGTATTTCCCTCTAAATATTAAAGTTTCTCTAAATATGGCGCTAATTCGAGTTCACCGTTTTAAAAACTATAAATCTCGGACGTAATCTGAATCCCAATTGAGTAATATAACTTAAAAAAAACTTGCAGTTTAGTAATTATGACTGGACGACATAAACAGCTAGTAAACTGTTATAATAAGCCTCATAGACCTATCTTTTTTTCCCATAAAGCACTTCAAACTTTATCTTATAAGCTTTTCATATCATCCATCAATTGAAGGAAAGAGTGCACTTGCAGATTTTCTCAGTCTTGGAAATGGAGATCAAGAAATCATCGAACATTGGATAGTTAAATTTCAACCTGTTTCTACCTGGGTTGAAGCTGTAAGACTCGCAAAAGCACTGCGGAATGCAACGGCTCACGGCGCTCTTTCCGCAAATAAAGTTAAAAAATGGGGACTCCAAAAGCCACTTCTAACTTTATCAGAGAACCTAGCAGAAATTGTTGTGGCTGGAATGCAAAAACTAATATAGTTATAGGTTTGAAGTGAGGTATTTGGGGTTGGGTATGGAAAATTCTTTTACTGCTGTATATGAAAAGTTAGATGATTGGTATATTGGCTACGTTCAAGAATTACCCGGTGCTAATGTTCAAGAGAAAACTCTAGAAGAAGTTAGAGAAAGCCTACGGGAAGCAATAGAGTTAATTCTAATATCAAATCGGGAACTCGCAGAGCAACAACTCTCCGATAAAGATGTCGTTCGTGAACAGATTACTGTCAAATTATAGTGAAAAGACGTGAATTAATTCGCCATTTGGAAGACAGAAATGGTGCGTTACGCGTTTCCCATAAGGGATTTCCAACAAATAAATTATCCAATCTTGTAGGCTGGCTGGGTTGAAAAGCCTGTTTTTGCTTACGGTCGGGCTTTTTGTCTCACCCCACAATCAATAGACTTCTTGCATGAATCAATGAGCTTTCACCCTAAATCCCTCTCCCAAGCTTGGGAGAGGGACTTTGAAATTGTCTCCCCTTGGTAGTGACCATGCATTTAGTAATGTTGCTTGAGTACGACCAGATAAATAATAGGCTCTTTGGTATTCTTATTTTTGATTCACTCCTACGCTTGAGACTGTGAAAATTTAAACCTTTGCAGCTAATGTTACTTCATGTATAAGAAAGGCTTAAGTTTTTCTTGCAAATGTATAAGCTGTTGCTACAAACGCTTAATACTTTGCAACAAATGCTTTTCTATGTATAAGAAAGGCTTAAGTTTTTCTTGCAAATATATAAGTAGTTGCTGCAAATGTTTAATGCTTTGCAACAAATGTTCTTCCATGTATAAGAAAGGCTTAAATCATTGCAGCAATTGTTGTAACTAACTTATAAATCTATTTAATACCTATAATAAAATATAGTCTAAGTAAAATTAACTAAAACTTTAGAAATGCGATCGCAACTGATTTGTTATATTTTCCCATGACAATCAGAAACACGGCAGTATAAAAAAGTACTATTAACCTAATAGCAGAGATGCATTATGGCACGTCGTAAAAGAAATTCCACCGTTTTAGAACGAGCCGATCGCCGGATTGAAAGTTTACAATCTATCAGTGTAGAACTTGACTTTGGCCAAGGATTGACTATACAAGCTTACACCATGACAATTAACGATCTCCGGTCTAAGCTTGCTGCTTACAACACTGCATTATCTACCATTGACAAACTCACAGATGACGTGAATAACGCCGAAAAGGCTGTAATAGCGATGTCAGAACAAATGTTATTAGGAGTTGGCAGCCGTTACGGTAAAACCAGCCCAGAATACGAGATGGCGGGTGGTGCTAGACGAAGTAATACCAAGAAGAAGCGAAGCGTACTAGGCAATTCCAAACCCACCAATTCTTTAGCAGCTGATTCTGTTAAGGTTTCTTCTGCAAATGGATCTATGAATGGGGTGTCGGGTGCGATCGTCAGTTGAGTAAAATTCAATAGGGTTTAGTATCAATTTAAGCTTAAACACTCAATTTACCGTGGTTTGAGATCCCCTAGCCCCCTTAAAAAGGGGGAAAATTCTTAAAGTCCCCCTTTCTGTTCGTTGGAGTGCCGCAGAGGCGTTAGGAAAAATCAGCAACCAAGAAGCTATATTTGCCTTAATTAAAGCTTTGCACCATGAAGATTACTCCGTTCGTAGGAGTGCCACAGAGGCGTTAGGAAAAATTGGCAACCAAGAAGCTGTATCTGCCTTAATTAAAGCTTTGCACCATGAAGATTTTGATGTTCGTTGGAGTGCCGCACAGGCGTTAGGAAAAATCGGCACTCAAGAAGCTGTATCTGCTTTAATTAAAGCTTTGCATCATGAAAATTATGCCGTTCGTAGGAGTGCTACAGAGGCGTTAGGAAAAATCGGCAACCAAGAAGCTGTATCTGCCTTAATTAAAGC